>JBNABE010000222.1:0-536 GCA_049631945.1 Akkermansiaceae bacterium | reverse complement strand
TGAATGCTGAAGAGTGAAGAGAGAAATAGGGAGAGGAGTTTCATGCGGAATGAATGAGGAATTTGGAAGTGCGTCCATTTGAAACACGCAGGAGGCCGATAACATGGATACTGACGCAAGCATGATCTTTAGTCATCTTTTTTATCCGTGTGCACTTGTCTGGAATAGCACGCCAAGACGCCAAGGCGCAAAGAAAAAGCCCCGACGATTTGTCGAGGCTTTTGGAAGTGTATGGAAGACCAAGTCGTTTAGCTGCGCTTGCGGCGCAGCATCAGGGCAAGGCCGCCGAGTCCGAGAAGAGCGGTGGAGCTTGGCTCAGGTGCGACCACTGCTTCTATCTGCAAACTATCAAAGGCGCTAAACCCGGATGATTGATTGGAGACTAGGGCCGTAAATGTGTATTCCGTGCCGGCCTTAAGTAAATGATTCGTTTGGCTAAAGTTCCAATCAGGTGTGTCGAAACCCGTGTTGGGGCCATCCCAGCTTTCCGTGCCACTGAAAACATTGCCTGCTCCAGAAGAGATGGTAATCGTAAG
>JBNABE010000221.1:0-540 GCA_049631945.1 Akkermansiaceae bacterium | reverse complement strand
AACGATCTACATAAATCACAAAGGGCTGATTTTGACGAGGTATACAGATATATTGACTCAAGAACAGATAGAATGGAATCTAGAATTGACTCTAGATTTAATGATAACACGGCGTTTGTCGACGGCATCTTTCACACCGTTGATAAACTTAAGAAAAAAGTGAAAGAAACAGTAAGTTAAATTAATCTAATAGACTAAAGAACATAGGAGAGGTGGCAGAGTGGTCGAATGCACCGGTCTTGAAAACCGGCGATCTTCACGGATCCGGGGGTTCGAATCCCTCCCTCTCCGCAAAATAAAAATTATGCCAGTATTCAACGATTTAAAGTTTAAGAAACATCCACTTGGAAAAGGTTGGGCAGGATTCTACAACTTTGAGAATGGATATAGAATCTCTGTACTATGCGGAGAAGATTTTTACTGTACTCCAAAATTATCTCTAAAAGGACCTGCTGACTACAGTGAATTTGAGATTGCAATCTTAGGACCAGACGATGAGTTCGCAACTAAAGAGATCTTACCTAACTCAGAAGGAGATGT
>JBNABE010000220.1:0-575 GCA_049631945.1 Akkermansiaceae bacterium | reverse complement strand
CGTTTCGGTAGCTATGGCATCCACCACCACATATCCATCCGCTAGAATGCCCTCATCTTCGCGATTGTAGGAAATGAGCATCGCGCCACTGGGCAGCACGCCTTCACCAGCTGGCCCTTGCTCCCCCTGTGCCCCCTGCTCGCCTTGAGGCCCCTGTGGGCCTGCCGGGCCTTGTGGCCCCACAGGTCCTTGCTCACCCTGTGGCCCTCTCGGCCCCTTTGGGCCCGGCTCTCCCTTTTCGCCGACGTAGACCACCCCGTCCTGCTGGGCAAGCCCCCCCGTCACTGAGAGTATGCCCTCAACGGTGGCCTTGCCTTTGATGATGGCTCCTCCAGTGGCGTTGACAATGAACTGGCCATTGCCTGTGGTGGCTAGCGGGTTGGCTGGTGCACTGTTAAAAATAAAGCTGTTCTTGTGGTCAGAGCTCGCACTGACTCCAGCTACCACGGTGTTGAGGGCATTGGCCCCAATGATGTTGTTGGTCCCTGCAAGGATGGAGCTCCTGTCACCCGCGTTGGAGTTGTTGTAGCCAGCTCCGATGTTTGACCCCCATGCTGTTTCAGCGATGGTGTTAC
>JBNABE010000219.1:0-602 GCA_049631945.1 Akkermansiaceae bacterium | reverse complement strand
ACGGTACAAATTCAAATGCTGTTACATACGATACACTCATAGAATTTACTGGGGTTGGCTTGCCCAAGGTTCAATGCGCGTTTTAGTTCGCAAAGAGTAACTCGATCGTTGCACGGTACATAACGCCGTGCTCGCCGGTCCCATTTTTTGGACAGGTTTTTTATTTTAACCCCTGATGATACTCCGCTTCAAATGCCACATATTGAATAATATATATTTTTAGAGCTAAAAAACTATCCCGGTACCAACATTCTTGTGTTCTCCAATGTACTGGCTTGCCATGGAATAGGTACATATGTAGGTACATACCATATGTACCTAAGTATGTTCATGTACACTGTGTCATAGCGACTCATAAGTAGGCCGCCTTTTTTTACCACTCTACTGCCGTGTGATGTGTGATTCGGGATTGGTGCATTCATGGCGATGCAGCACGAGATAGATGGATAGATGATGAAGAGCATCACAATTGAGAGAAAAACGACAAGCCGCCGAAAACTTCGAGAGCAAGAGTAGAAAGAGATAGCGGGGGTACATAGGCGAGGGACAACTATCTCAATTCTCAATACATTGAGTTCTTTTCTCAGCCATCTCGTTAGGAT
>JBNABE010000218.1:0-625 GCA_049631945.1 Akkermansiaceae bacterium | reverse complement strand
AGAAGGTGGTAATCGTGCGCTTCCTGTCCTTGCGGATGATGATCTCGTCCTCATAGGAGGTCTCAAAGCCGGAGACGACCTCGGTGATCGGGATGTGACGATTTGCTGACCAGCTCCAGATCTGGATACTACGCAGGGAATCAATATTATCCCGCTCCCCATCAGGGGCACGCATAATCATCGGCAAGAGCAAGTCGCCTTCTCGATACACGCCAATTGCCTCACCCTGGAAGGCACGCCGCACTGCCGCTGCAATGTCCTTACGATCGATACCCATGAGGTTGGCCTGCTCCTCGATAATAACCGGGCGTATGACCTTGGTGCGCTGACGCCAGTCTGTGCGCACGGCCTTGGCGTTGGTGTGAGACTCCATGATGTCACGGGCCTGGTTGGCAAGCCCGCGGAGCACGTCGCTGTCAGGCCCGATGAACTGCGCCTGGATCTTGCCCTTGGAGCCTGGGCCAAGCTCAAACTTGTAGCCATAGCCCAGGGTATCCGGGAAGTTCTTCTTGATGTAGGCATCAATCTCGGGGATGAGCCTGTCCACGTGGCTCGCGTCCTCCACATCAACGAGCAGTTGCGCGTAGGACGGGTTGGCACGCTCCGGCGCATAGGTCAGCAGAAA
>JBNABE010000217.1:0-733 GCA_049631945.1 Akkermansiaceae bacterium | reverse complement strand
CACGCCCAGCACCCACGATGGAGGTGTTACCCGAGGCACTGTTACGCACACCTCCAACGACTACAGATGCATTACCCGTGGCAGTGTTGGAGCCTGAGAGGACTTTGCCCGCATTGGCGTGTGGGATGGATGCAGTGATCGGGAACAGAGCAAGGCAGACAGTAAAAATAACTGCACGACTATGAGCAAGGGATGGGAGGTATTTCATGACAAGTGGAGGGGTGGGTTTGAATTCATTAGCGAGGCATATCTAGCAGGATATCCGGTTCGGCCGCAAGTATTATTTCTGTTAGTGTGCTGTATTATCAGCGACTGTTTATCTTTTCGAAGGCTTAGTCAGGAAGATCTCGAGTTTTGAATTCGATCGTTTTGATTATTCCATCAAACCTGACACCTCCGTCAACATAATCGCAAGAGCCATGCCCGTTATCTCCCACAACTACACCGTGACGCTTGATGATCTCAATGATGCCCGATCCTGAGATAGCATCTAAAATAGACGGATCAATCCACGGTGCGTATGACGTCCAATCTGGAATGAGGCAAAGGCCGCGGATGAGGCAACAAGCGGCCAAAATACCAAAGAGCTTAAAATATCAGAGACACTGATCGCTATTTCGGAAACTCCAAAACACGTGGTTGGCTGCGCTTTACCTGACCAGACACGATTTTCTCATCATGTTCCTTTTTCCAGACACCGGCAGTCTTTTTGCCGGGCCCTCGTACCGTGCCG
>JBNABE010000216.1:0-1910 GCA_049631945.1 Akkermansiaceae bacterium | reverse complement strand
GCTGCGCAAAGTCGAGCATGGAGGCAGGCTTATTGTTTCCCCGGAAAGCGTTGATTTGATCAAACAAATCCTTGTTTACGAGGAGCCCGATTTTTTCACCCGATGGGAAGTGATCGTCGTGACCGACATCAAAGAAGCTTTAGCCGCGGGAGCGAAATATGGTGAGGGAGATCTCCTTAAGGCGAGCACGATTTTCACTGCTATTCGGAGTCTGGCAACACATAACAATGTCTCCCAGCTCGCTGCTGACCATAATGTGAGGTCTGGATTGGATCAAATCATAGAACTTACTCCCGAGCATTTGTCTGCCTCTCTTTTACTTCTGCAGGGAAGCGGCAAGAGGCCCATCCAGCTCAACGAGGTAGCCCTACGATATGAATTACGCCCACTCATTGAAAAACTGACAGCGGTGCTCGCGTCTCAATCCGAAAAACCGAATATTGAAGAGCTTGAAAAAACGCATGAGGAAGCTCGTGAAAAACTCGACTATCTGGAACCACTGGTTCCTTCGGCTGATGAGACTCTTCATGATGACATGCTCGAACTCGCCAATGACTTTCGCAAGTTGGCTTTGGTTAAGAAGCGTATCCAGAAACGCCCCAACAGCCGATCTGCCCAAAAGCTGGCCCACGATCTCAGTGTTGACATGCAAAATCGTGCTAACGAGCTCAGCAAGTTGATTGCTGGCGGGGTCAAAGATGCACAGTAGAAACCGAGCCGAGCTCGGAACAGTGATCAATAAGCTGGCGAATCAGAGCGTGTGCTCACGTGCCTCCCTTCAGCAAAAACCAAGACGGCATCAGCGCTGAGGGTGCTCCCGTGGTTTTTCGTGTTGCATTGATGACATTTCCCATAAATATTCGATGTAATCATCTGTATCATGGATGCATATTCAGCCCTTAGCCCGATAATAACATGAATGACGGATTCCGACGTTTCCTTGTCTTAGTTGCTGTGTTCGTCATTGCATTTCTGGCGGTTTACATAGCCCGCACCGATATCTTTTCGTCCTGGAAAGCAAATAAAAGCTCAGCTGATGAAAAAATCACATTACGCTTGAATCCGGTTATTTCTGCGAACGAGGTTCAGGTTCTCGCAGCCATTAACCAAGAAAGTGCAGCCCTTGTCCAAGCAGTGGTTCCCTCAGTTGTAAGCATTGATACCGCGGGGCTTCGCCAAAAACGATTCAGAGACTATTATGGCCGCACCTTTGTTGGACCTCCGCGTGCCGTGCAAGGGGTCGGATCAGGTGTAATCGTCAGTGAGGAGGGACATGTCCTGACCAACCACCATGTGATTCAGGGCAATCCCATCATCAATCTTACTCTTCATGACGGATCCGTTCACTCTGCCAGGGTAATCGGGTCAGACCCCACAGTTGATATTGCGGTCATCAAAATCAATGACAGCGGCCCGTTTCAAGCCCTCAAATTTGGCGACTCATCCGATATTGAGGTTGGTCATGCTGTTTTTGCCATAGGCAACCCGTTTGGCATAGGTACTTCGGTAACAGACGGAAAAATTTCAGCCAAGCAGCGACCTATTTCTGACATTGATGTGGATCTTCTGCAAACCTCTGCTCCGATCAACCCTGGCAACTCCGGAGGACCTTTGGTTAACATACATGGGGAAATCATAGGAATTAACTCACGCATTTATTCGAGTGATCAACAAAATCCCGGGTCTGTAGGGATTGGCTTTGCCATTCCTTCCAATGATGCACAGCGGGCCTTTCATGCCATTGTGAACAAGACTCGGACTCATCGTGGTTTTCTTGGCATGGCGCTACGAGACAATGAACCTGTGGGTGTCAGTATCATCGGAATGGTGCCCGGCTCCCCCGCCACGGAGGCCAAGCTACAAATTGGGGATATCATTCTAAGCTATGAAGGCAACCAGGTGCTCAACAC
>JBNABE010000215.1:0-1951 GCA_049631945.1 Akkermansiaceae bacterium | reverse complement strand
CCCTGGATGGCGAGGCCGTGTCTGCCACTTGGTGGCGGCCGCCTCAGGCTGTTGGCGTGGGTGAAGGGTCCCGAGCCGTTGCGCCTTTCCATGCTGAAGCTGGCAGTGGGGTGAGGGATTTCAGACGATCATAATCCTCCAAATATTTCTTTGCCAGATCACGATAAACCATCAATGGGCTTTTTTCCGGAAGAACGATCTTATCAACGTTTTTAAACATAGGAACCGCTAAATCCCATGCCCCAAATTCCCAGTTTTTGAGCGCCACCGCCATCAATTGAAGAACAGCCATGTTCTCGTCCTGCTTCTTGACTTTGGGAATAGCTCCATAACCGGAGATCTGCTTAGCGAGCTCAGCGACACTACTTTTACCATCCGGCTTGCGTTTCTCAATATGTCGAATGAGCGCGTCACTCGCTACTTCGGCTTGCTGCGTATCACCTGCAAGCCACGCTGCAATGATTGCTTCAACCCCCGCCCATGATGCGGTAGGCTCGGCCACCTCCTCGTCGTTCATCAACTTCTCAAAAATCGTCTTTGCCTGAAGATAGCGACCTTCTTGAAGATGTTGATGTGATTGGCGAAACAGCTTGCCAATTCGGGCTGCAAGCTCGGGCGAGTAGTCATCATCATCACCAACCATGGCAACATTAAAATTCATGGCATCTTCAGTCCCCGGCCCCTGTTTCTCATTACCCCCCTTCGTCTTGAAAACCACCAAGCCCAAAATCGTCACCAAAGCTGTCAGCCCGAAGGCCACCAATACAGTGACCATTACCTTATCGCGTCTCCTGCGGTGGTCACGCTCGCTACAGTAGATCGGATCGTCAGCTCCGACCTCCTCGATCACATGGATGGCATGGGCAAGGGCATCTCCCATATCTCCGTATGAGTCAAAACGATCGTTCCTTTCATAAGCCATCGCCTTCTCGACGAACTGACAGGTTTCAGGCTTAAGCCATGGTGCGGCTTGTGACAGTGGCTCAACATTTGCTTTACGCTTCAGGATGAGACTTGATGACTGTGACTGTTCCGGAATGGAGGGCTTGCCCGACAAAGCATGGTACATCGTTGCCCCCAGTGCATACATATCACTTCGAAAATCTTCTTGCTCACCTACTAAAGCCTCGGGCGGCACGTAATAAGGAGTTGCCCAGACCTCTTCGGCTTTGACCACTCCTCCCTGGGTCACCAACGCGAGACCAAAATCCACAATTTTCACATGGTCGTTTGCATCAAAGAGAATATTGCCCGGCTTGATATCACGGTGAATGAGTCCCGCATCCCGTGCAGCCTTTAAGCCGGAGATAATCTCCGCACACAGTGGCAGCATCTTATCCTCACTGATAGCACCCTCACGCGCCATTCTCTGCTCCAGGCTTTCCCCGGTAACCAGCTCCATGGCAATGTAGAAATGTCGATAGGCTTTGCCCACCGTGAACACTCTGACCACATGTGGGTGACTAATCGCGGCAGTAATCAAGGCTTCACGCTCAAACTGCTTCATTCTCTCCGCATCACGGCAATATTCATCGTTGAGAATCTTGATGGCAACTTCACGGTCCAAAGTCGCATCGCGGGCGACAAACAACTTGCTCATGCCCCCAACGGCATGTCGGCCAACTAAGCGATAATTTCCCAACTCACATTTAACTCTGGTATGTTGGCCGCAGTCCGGGCAGACAATATTGGTGTAGGGCTCCATGGATGTGATGTCCATCTTGCACCCGCATGATTTACATAGCTCAAGATGCCTCTCGTTTGACTCTTCCTGCATGACTGGCAAAGGCTATTGAATAAGGTTTAGAATGAATGCCTTCTCTACATCATCGTGCGCGCTATCTCCAGATAGAGAATAACTTACTGGTTGTTCATTTTTCCGAACCACCAATTAAAGAATTCAAGTGACTTTTGTTCAAGCCTTCTGTGGTCAGGATCTCTGTCAGCAGAG
>JBNABE010000214.1:0-1970 GCA_049631945.1 Akkermansiaceae bacterium | reverse complement strand
ATAAACAACTTACTACTGCCAAGACGCGCCAGAGCGTTGCGCAGCTCTGGCTGGAAAATAATGATCAAGGCCAATGCCATCAGAGCCAGCACCTTGTAAAGAACCCACCAAATAACCTGCAAATCAAGTAGCAGCGACAATAAAGACAATACCACTAGTAGCAGCACAAGTCCTACCAGTATCCTTGCACCGCGCGTCTTACGAAAAGCACTGTAGATCTGATACAAGCCAATCCACAGAATCAAAATCTCAATGGCTGATCGCCAGTTGTTTTGGAAGAAATCCATACTTACGAAGGCAAGCATAGGCAGAAAACCCAGCACTGAAAACTTCAATCTGCATTCACTAGGCATAAAACCCTGCTAAAAAAATCTGTTCATTCCCTCATTTCTATTTAAACCCCCCAGCAAGCAAACGTTCCATCCGTATGACTGACAATAATACCTTTCAAGAAATAGCCGACGCCATCCGCGCCCACGACTCCTTCATCGTTCTTAGCCACATTCGACCAGACGGTGATGCCATTGGCTCCCAAATCGCTCTCGGACACGCTCTTGAACAAATGGGCAAGACCGTTCATTACATTAATGAGGACGGCACACCCGACAACCTGACTTTTCTGCCGGGCAGTGATAAGGTCCAGACCCCACCTACTGAGCCTCTCGATGTTCAAGTAGCCATCGCACTCGACTGTGCCACCAAGCCCCGCCTCGGAGATAATGCCCTCAACGCAGCAAGCAAAGCCACTCTCTGGATCAACATCGACCATCATGTCTCAAACCCCAAGTATGGTGACCTCAATCATATTGATTCCATCTCCCCAGCTACGGGCCAAATTCTTTACAACTTGATCACCGAGCAGGATCTGCCGTTTTCTGAGCTCACGCGTGATGCGATCTACGTTGCCGTATCGACCGACACTGGATCATTCCAATACTCCAACACCACAGCCGCCACTTATGAGATGGCTGCTGACTTGGTTCGCCGAGGAATCGATGTCGGCACCATCAATGCTCTCACCTACGACAACAACCCTTACCGCCGAATCGAGCTACTTCGCTCTCTATTGAATACGCTTGAACTCGAGCAAAATGGCAAAGTCGCCCACTGGGAACTACCCAACAGCGTTAAAGATGAGCTCAATCTCAAGCCTGAGGACAGCGAAGATCTCATCGATCTCATCCGAGGCATCCAAGGTGTCATCGTCGCCGCCTTCTTCGAGGAACTTCCCGATGGTAAAATCCGCGTTTCACTCCGCGCCAAAGACAGCTCAGTGAATTGCAGCGAGCTGGCTCAGCGCTTCAAAGGTGGCGGCCATGCCCGTGCCGCGGGTATTCGTATGCCGGGCCCATTGGCTGATGCTCGCCAGCAGGTTCTCGCTGCAGTCAGCGAAGTGCTCTAGCAGCTGATTGATCATCCTTTGGGTGACACCCGAAAGAAATTGAGTAAATTGAGTAGCTACTCACCCCGCCCACTCACCCTACCTACTTGCTATGCAACCTGATCCCAATGCTCCATGTGGCGTGCTTCTCATTGACAAGGAGCCAGACATGACCTCGCACGATGCTGTTGCCATTTGTCGTCGCCAGCTTAAGTTTAAGAAAATAGGCCATTGCGGCACACTTGATCCTATGGCTACTGGACTGCTGATGCTCGTCATCGGCCGTGCCACCAAGATTCAAGATCTGCTAATGTCTGAGGATAAGCAGTACCATGGCACCCTGACACTCGGTGCTACCACATCCTCGCAAGACAAGGAGAGCGACATCCTCGAGCAAAAGGAGGTCCCACCTTTCACCGCTGAGCAGATCAAAGCCGCTTTCGACAAATTCACAGGCAGCTTCGAACAAATCCCTCCTATGGTATCTGCTATTAAAAAAGATGGAGTGCCACTCTACAAGCTAGCGCGTAAAGGCATCGAAGTGGAGCGCAAAGCCCGAGCAGTCTATGTCACTGATTACACGATTGAT
>JBNABE010000213.1:0-2032 GCA_049631945.1 Akkermansiaceae bacterium | reverse complement strand
ATTACAACACCTACTAGGGCTGTTGCTAAAAGGCCTAAAATTAAAACAATCGCCGGTGTTCGGTTGCTCATTAATGTTTAGTTTTCATGTTAAGTAGCACGATACAAGATATCTTTATAACGGTTTGCGCCAGAGGGGGGTGACTAGCAGAACCATGATTGAATGATGTTAGGGTCATATATGACATATTGATATGACAGCTGGTTATGTTATGCCGCAGATTGTGAATTGCTTACATAGTTAGCAGGGAAGTTTTTTTAGCTGCCAGCATATCAAGACAACCTATTTTAGGTTTGTTGTAAACTCGTATTCACGCATATCACCTTGATCTCTTAGCATGCTGTTACTGCTCGCTGGCAGCATCTTCTACACGAACGAACTCGATAGCTGTGAATTTATTCATCTTCATAACTGGGATATTCAGCATGCCATTTGTTACAGTGAGGACTTCGCTTTCTGTGAAGCGTGCATCAATGTCACTTCCATCTTTGGGGCTGATGTTCTTGGTAATAATGCGAGCTTTGTAGCTTTCGCCCTCTTTGAAGCCCTCGCCACGATAGTCTTGTGATGAAAATTTGTTGTTGTAGTGCCTGCCTTCCTGGATGGTCGAGGGGATGGCTACCTTGACCCAGTGTTTAGCGGTAGCACCACTGGCGTAGATGAGCACCATGAAGCTATTACGAGTGCGGTTATAGGATGAGATCCGATAGCGTTCAGGGCCCGTGAAGTCCGGGCCGAATACTCCGATATTATTACCTGCTTCACCTGCTACTGCGTGACGAATGACTTCATCATTGCCTCCTGAGACTTGAGCGTACCATCTCCAAATATAATAATGAAGGTGGTTGGGGTCGGACGGATCGATGTAATCTTCAATGGTGAAGGGGAATTGAAGCTTCTCGTTCATTAGTTTGACTTCAAAGTTATCATCTCCTCCTCGGATCACGACCTTGGAGGTGACAATGTCAGCGCCGCCATGCTTTGAGGGAATGACAATCTCTGGCATGAGCTCCTTGACTCTGCCGTTGTAGTCATGTCGTTTCGTCAGGCCCATTGACCAACTGCTTGAGTTGTCAGACCATGGGAAGTTCATGGTGTTAAGCCCGCGTTCAAGGCATTTGCCCATGATGGTGATTGCCCTCAGGTAGGCATCGAGTTCGTTGCGTGATCCATCTCCGTTAACATCTGCAGAGTTATGGGTATCATCCCAGGTGATCCACGATTCTGCGGCCATGACGGCTTTGCCTCGGTGGCCATAATCGTCGAGTTTTTTGCGAGCGAGATCATAGTTGCCCCACACAGATGCGACGTAGGCGCCGTCGACGGTGCCGTATCCGTCGTTTTGATCTGATACATTAAGATTGAGCGCATCGATCTCCTGCATCATTTCGGATGAAGCTATGAGCTGATCATAGAAGTTGTTGATAGCTAATCCTCCAGTGGCATTGAGCCCGTCGACTGTTTCGCAGCCGAAGCAGGGTGAGCAGCCTGAGGTGGAAATGATGACAGGCGCGGTGGGTGTTTCGCCATAGACCTTGCGGATTGCCCGCGCGCCTTTGGTAAATACTTCGGAGATCATGTAGTCCATGTCGCCATCGTTGAGGTGCATTTTTAGATTTGCTTCGTGGGCGAGTTGGTAGGCATGGACTCGGCCTTTGAAGTGCCGAGCGATACGTTCGACAAAAGCTGGGTAGAGGCCAGGCTTAGCCTGTACGCCACCTGCCTTACCACCTACAGCAGCCCACGCTGGGCAATGCCAGAATACAAACTCACACTTCAGCCCTTGAGCAATACAGGAATCGACAGCTTGCTCGATGGTTTGAAGGTAGTCTGACATATGCTTAGCATAGTCGGTGCTTTGTTCGCTGGGCTCTGATGCACTCCATGCGACCCAGAATTGAGCGTAGCTACTATACTTAGAGATAATGGGTCTAGCGGCATCATAAGCATTGTTTAGAGGTCTGCCGCCATACGGTTGCCAGCGCACGCCAATATGCATGTGGTTAGTGGTCCACTCGTAGTCCCTCTTCTT
>JBNABE010000212.1:0-2049 GCA_049631945.1 Akkermansiaceae bacterium | reverse complement strand
ACAACGATCACCACCTGGTGACTGCGCATCGCCTCCATGATCTCCTCGCGGCGCCGGGCCACGGGGAGGTCTGGGTAGTTGATCTGCTTGCGCCCTGACACTGGTGAATGCTGCTCTCAAATCATCGACGCGAAAAGAGCGAAAAAGGAAATTCCCCTTAAATGGAGCAAGCATGCATTGCAATGTAGAAATGAGGCTCATGCTTCCCAGAATAGTGCCTGCATCCGGCTTCTTTAAAGCGATCGTATAGTCAGTGGATGATAAGGAATCAATTCCAACTTGATTACCCCTAACGCATCAACGAGTGTTACACGTTATGAAAAAATTATTTATTTTTGCTACAATCATCGCATCTGCCTGTAGCTCATTTACAGCCCATGCCGATCCTTTCACTGGCTTCTATAAAATCGCCGTCGTCATTAACGGTGTGTCGACCTACGATGATTATCCTGGTGAATATTACACCTATGATGATGGCGCCAATGGGCGCGTGAAAGTCTACATTAATACAAACGGCAATCTACGTGTTTCAGGCTGGGCCTTCAACCCTGATACTGGTCTCAGAGAAGCCCTACGTGGCAGAGTGAACCCAACCACTGGCAGAGTTATTCTCACCCGCATCGACAATGACATCATCAATCTGGATGTATTTCCACACGTCATAAAGATCATCAA
Source organism: Akkermansiaceae bacterium (assembly GCA_049631945.1). GTDB lineage: Bacteria > Verrucomicrobiota > Verrucomicrobiia > Verrucomicrobiales > Akkermansiaceae > Oceaniferula. The sequence continues at coordinate 1,374 of JBNABE010000212.1, read as the reverse complement.
GCGCAACAACACTGTGATAGGCTTAAACGGCACCGGGGAAGACTACGGCCTGTGGGATGATGGATACTACAGTGGAACCTATCAGGACCAATATGACATCACCGGATATAAGATAAGGGAACTTCCTTGACGGGTGTTTCAATCGCCTCAAGGGGGGTAGCCGTTGAGTCGACTCTCTCATCGGCTTGGCCAAAGCCGCCATACATATCAGCAATCGCACAAGAACAACTCCAACCAGATCCACAACAAGACTTAATAATAAGCAAAAATTAAAATGCACCAATCTACTTGATTCCCCGAGTACTGTTAGGCGAAGCTAGTTGTGTTATGAATAAAATATTACCCCTCATTACATTTGTTGGAGCAGTCTTTGCTCCTTTATCAGCACAGGCAGATCCGTTCACCGGTTTCTACAAGGTTGCTCTCGTTGAAGATGAAGTGGTGTTTATCAATGGTGATCGTGTATTCGCAAAGACCGAGGGAGAGTTCGGTCGCGGCAGGGTTTTTACAAATAGTGCGGGCAAGCTACGCTTTAGCGGCTGGCTTGAAGACTGGGACGAAGATGACAATAATCTTGGCAATTATATTAGAGAGAGGACGAGCCTCTTCGGAGCCGTCAATCCTACCACCGGCAGAATCCGCCTCACAAAAATCGGGGGAATACCCATCACCGACCCAACATTTACCAACGATAATTTTGTCATCACACTTAAAATCATCAAGCGCAACGGCGTCGTGGTGGGCTTAACCGGCAACGGAAGTTCATCCGAAACAGACACCTTCGAACAGGCGACCCAAATCGAAGAAGATACTTTGTTTGCTAGTGGTTACAAGACCCGCGACCTGCCGGAGTAATCACACCAACCCACGCAAGTGAGTTTGCCTGATTCACGCACAAGGCTGCTACTCATGGTAGCAGCCTTCTTTCTTGCGCATTACATTTCTGTTTAAGAAGGATCGAACTTAGAAATCTAACTCTCGATGGGAGTGATACTCAAGACCATCCTGCGGAAGGCTCGCTCCGTGCAATTAAGGACAGTAAACAATCAACCCAACAGAAGGAAGCAAATCTAACTTGACTCCTAATGACCACGACACATGGTATTTTACGTTATGAAAAAAGTATTATCCCTCATTACTATTGTCGGAGCAATCTTTGCCCCACTGTCAGCCCAAGCAGATGAACTTACCGGTTTTTACAAACTTTCAGTCACCACAGAATTTGAAGATAAGATTGGTGACGTTATTATATACCAAGATCTTGATGGAGAATATGGCACTGGTAAGGTTTTCACCAACAGCAATGGCAAGCTCCGTTTCAGCGGGTCTCTCAATGGCTATGATGAAGACGAAGAAACTGGTGAAACCTTTAAG
>JBNABE010000211.1:0-2200 GCA_049631945.1 Akkermansiaceae bacterium | reverse complement strand
GAGTCATTAGGTTCTCAAGCATGACCTTGACCATTCTAAATCCGGCGTCGGCCGTGCTGGGCTCAGAAATAACCTCCTTACTGCCGGGCAATAGTGAGCAGAGAATCGCGTAGGTAAGGGATACAAACACCATGGCTAGTGCTGGATGCATAGCGCGCAAGAAAATACCCATCAATACGCCGCGGAAAAGCCACTCGCTGGCGAACGCAATAATGGTAGCTGATGTGATAACCCGGAGTAATGCCTCTCTGTTATCAATAGCTTGATGAAATGAGAGCCAACCGTTCATACGAATGAGCAGAATAGAGATTGTAACAAGGCTACCCGCTATGAGGATACCGAGGCACAAATGAAGGGCGGTATCGGGGTTGGGCCTTAAAGCTTGTCCGTTGTGGTGGCTGAGAGCTGTTTGAGCTAACTTGATGCGCCAGGGGTTTGATAATGATCGGTAGCTGTTGTTCTTAAAGCTGCACCACATGATAAACGGCCCGGCTAAAATGAGGGCAATAATAAGCAGCGTGAAATCGTAATAGTGGGCAAATGGCGTATTCGTGCATCGAGCGGCTAACCAATCTAATATTGGGTTCAGGGTTCTTGATTGACCGACCTCTGCAAGAAGCATTCCCACATTGTAGATCCATGGCGAAATGGCAGCCGATACCAGAATGGTAAGGATAAAAAAAAGGGTGACTTTACTGAGGTCACTCTGGATGAGGCGCAACACGGCAAGTAACATCGTAAAAATATGAGGGCACGTCAATGACTTGAATCATTGAAGTTTCGCATTCTCAATCGTGGATATTTTGCATACTGAGGCGTATGCAAAAACATCAGTGGCGAGAAGAGGATGAGGAGGGAACAAGAATATACAGGGCCACCTACCACGCTTCTGAGTGGAAATTATATTCTCAATTGAAAGGGGATGAGGAGTGGCACCATTATGACCCTATTCCCCAGAAACTCTTAGAAAAGCTGCGCGAGGTTATGTGGAACAAGTATCAGCGAGGTAGATGTCCTCATAAGCTAGTCAATAAGATCGATAAAATGTTGGGAAAAGACTAATTATCAAGTAGGTCAGGTCTGTTGGCTTTTGTTCGCTTCAGAGCTTGTTCTTTTTTCCACTTCGATATTCTTACATGGTCTCCACTTAGTAATACCTCTGGAACTTTCATTCCACGAAAGTCATTGGGCTTGGTATAAGCTGGCGCCTCAAGCAAGTTAGGGGCAGTGAAGGACTCGTCCACAGGTGATCTAGCATCACCCAGAGCACCAGGGATAAGTCGCACAATGGCGTCAGTCAAAACGGCTGCGGCCACAGCACCATTCGTCAAAATGTAGTCTCCAATGGATATTTCTTCATCCACCAGTGAGTCAATGATACGTTGATCAACACCTTCATAGTGCCCACATAGAATAATTAAATGCTCGGATGTTGAGAGGCGCTGGGCATCCGCTTGCCGGAAAGGTTTGCCTTGAGGTGTCATCAGGATAACGCGTGAACGGTCATTTTTTAGCTCCTCCACAGCCTTAAAAACAGGTTCAGGCATGATCAGCATTCCCTGGCCGCCTCCGCATAAATAATCGTCAGTTTTACGGTGTTTGCCAGATGCCCAGTCACGTAATTGGTGGGCATGAATGTCTACAACGCCTTGCTCGCGAGCACGTTTGATTATGCTCTCACTCAATGGGCTGAGAGCAATATCTGGGAAAAGCGTGATGATATCAATGCGCATACGACGGCAGATTCAAGAATCTGAGGGCAACAATCAAGAAGGAAGAACAAAGATTCAAGTTTGCAGTTTTTTGTAACCCAGCTATCCATGTAGAGGTGAGCGTCGCAAATCACAAGTCGATTTACATTGTTGCTGGTGAAGTCAGTGGTGACACCCACGGAGCTTGCCTAATGAACGCCCTGTTATCGTCTCTGCCCAATATTTCGTTTCGTGGTGCAGGTGGACCTGCGATGAGGGCTGCATCGGGTGATCGTGTTGTGAACTGGGTTGAGGATGCCGCTGTCATGGGCATCTGGGAAGTTCTCAAACACTACCGATGGTTTAAGCAGCGATTCAGCGCAATGCTTAATGAGGTAAAAGAGATCAAGCCAGACGTATTAGTTTTGATCGACTACCCTGGTTTTAATCTGCGATTAGCATACGAAGTCAAACAACACTCACCTCGAACAAAAATCGTCTACTACATT
>JBNABE010000210.1:0-2238 GCA_049631945.1 Akkermansiaceae bacterium | reverse complement strand
AGAATTCAGAGAAGCCTACATTGGAAGAAGCGAGGCTTGATATTCAGGTCATGAGTATCGCGGTATCCGCGAATGCCAATGAGAAAACCATGCGCGAATTAGGTGGAATCGTACGTGATGGCTTGTTGGATTATAAAGCTCCTAAGCCAGAGGCTCTCAGAGATAAGTTTGACAGAATGTTCAGAGGAGAGCCAAAAATCACCAAGGCCACTCTGACAGGGGTGAGACCATATGAGATTTCAATCGAAGTTTCTGAAAAGACGCTTCGTAGCCACCAACTTAGTTTGCAGCAGGTGGCCGATGCAGTGCGAAGGACTTCATTAGATCTGCCCAGTGGCTCAATTCGCACTACTGCGGGTGAGGTCGTGATTCGAGCTCAAGGAAAACGCTACACTTCAAAAGAATTTGAAGATGTAGTAGTTAAAACCAAGCCAGATGGTTCATTGCTCAAGCTGCGCGAAGTGGCTAAGATCATCGATGGTTTTGAAGATGTTGATATTAGCTCTCATTTTGATGGTAGGGCAACGGTGCTGGTTAATGTCTACAGAACGGGGGAGCAGAACGCTCTACTCATTTCAAAAGCGGTTCGCGACTATATCAACAATGTTGCTCCCGCGCAATTGCCCGATGGGGTTGAATTGCAGCTATGGAATGATAGCAGCGAATTACTGAAAGGACGGCTTAATCTGCTTATACGGAATGGAGCTACTGGTTTGTTTTTTGTTTTCCTGGTGTTAGCGCTTTTTCTTCGTCCCAGCCTAGCATTTTTAGTAGCGCTAGGCATTCCTGTGTCTTTTGCTGGAGGTATCTGGCTAATGCCTGAATTGGGGGTGTCGATTAATATGATATCTCTATTTGCTTTCATCCTTGTTTTAGGAATTGTCGTGGATGATGCCATCATTGTCGGAGAAAATGTATATCGTCGTATACAAGGTGGTGAACACCCGAGGGAAGCTAGCTGGCGTGGCACACATGAAGTCGGCACAGTCGTAATTTTTGGAGTGCTGACTACGATGGCAGCATTCACACCCATGTTGGGTATTAGTGGTGTGAGTGGTAAAATTTGGCCCAATATTCCTCTTGTTGTCATTCCAGTGCTGATGTTCTCACTTTTGCAGTCGAAGCTTGTTTTGCCAGCGCATCTGGCCTTGCTTAAGCCTCATACAGAAGGCGATAAGGTGAATATTATCTTTCGCATACAACGGCGCGTTGCAAGTGGTTTGGAAAGCTTCGTGCATCGTGTTTACAAGCCATTTCTGATGAGCTGCTTGAGTCATCGCTATTCGGTTTGGGCTGTTTTTGTAGCACTTCTGATGGCGGTTACAGGCCTTGTAATGGGCAAGTGGGTGCCGTTTGAATTTATGCCAAAGGTGGAAGGGGACGTGGTTACGGCAAAGCTGGAGATGCCGACAGGCGTTCCCTTCATTACTACTAAGCAGGAAATAGGAAGGATTGAGCGGGCAGCCCAGGTCGTCGGCGCGAGATACCTAAACAATGAAGGTAAGCCGGTCACGGTACACATCTTGGCTACCTCAGGAACGCAACCATTTCAAATGGGTTTTGGAGCAGAGCGTATTCCCATTGGTAGTAATTTGGGGGAGGTTACGGTTGAGCTTAGCCCAGCAGCCGAGCGTAATGTTTCAGCGGATGAGTTCATCGCGGCATGGCGAGATGAAATTGGCCTCATCGCTGGAGTCGTGGAATTGAGTTTTCGGCAAGAAACTGGAGCTAGTGGTAATGCCATCGACATCGAAATTTCGGGTCGAGATCTTGGAGTGCTCAAACAAGCAGCGCAATATATTACGGAAGAGCTCAATGGCTACGCTGGAGTTAAAGATATTTCTACTGATAATCGAAAAGGCAAACGAGAGCTCGTCTATGATGAGATCACGCCCGCTGGTAGAGCTTTGGGTTTCAGCTTGCAAACCGTAGCGCGTCAGATCAGGCAGTCGTTTTATGGCGAAGAAGTGCAACGAATTCAACGTGGTCGTGATGAGGTCAAGGTGATGGTGCGATATCCTGCAGACGAAAGAATATCGGTCGAGAATCTCGAAAATGTGAGGCTCAAAACTCCGAAAGGTGATGAGGTTCCGGTTACAGAAGTTTCGCGCGCTCGGCCGCAGCGAGGGCCAGCATCGATTCATCGAGTAGATCGTAAGCGATCGATAAAAATTAGTGCCGATGTAGATCGAGCAAAAGCGAATGCAAATGAGGTAGTATCTCGTTTTAATGACGAGG
>JBNABE010000209.1:0-2275 GCA_049631945.1 Akkermansiaceae bacterium | reverse complement strand
CCTTTTAGGTAGATGGTCGACATGGATTATATAATTAAACTTATATTTAATAATAAGTTTATTTTTCTTGCAGTATTGTAGCTTTTTAGACATTTTTTACGTAATCAAAACCTATTACTTAGCATTTATTAAATAATAAGTAGTTTGGTCAAATTTGGCAGCAACACCAAGCTTCCGAGATTTATTAGTCAGCTCTCACTGACAAAGTATATCAAATGGTTTTTGAAGTTATCTGTACGAGCCTTCTAAAATGCATAGGAAATTAATCATTCTAGTTACCAGTATTCTGTGCTGTTTCCCCATTGCATCTGGGAACCAGCCCAACGTCGTACTCATCATTTCAGACGATGCCGGATATGCCGACTTTGGCTTCATGAACGAAGTCACAGGTAACACGACCGACATATTAACACCTGAACTCGATACACTCAGGTCTCAGGGCAGTCTCTGCACAGTAGCCTACACAGGAGCTATCTGCTCTCCATCACGCGGCTCGATTCTCACGGGATCATACCAACAGCGAGCTGGCTATTTCTATAACATCAACAACGCGCTCGACCCCGCAGACGGACCTGATGGATTCGCCAACGAGGAGGTCATCGCATTTGAAAGAATGCAAACCGCTGGCTACAAAACCCTTGTAGTGGGTAAATGGCATGTCGGAGCACAAGCAGACACACTCAACAATACAGGAAACAAAGTAGTCACTCCCGGAAACCGCCCCCCCCGACAAGGAGTCGATCATTTTTTTGGTATGCTGAGTGGTTCGAGAGATTACGACGTACCAATGGACGACCATGCCATAGACAGTTACGAATACCGCCAAAGAAAACTTCGCGAAATGTCTCCAGGCAACAAGTCGGACAGCCCCGTTAACGATAGTGACGAAGAGCAAAATTCAAAATGGGCGGGCGATGTAACCGATGCATTCGGTCAGCGGGCACGTGAATATGTGACTGAGCATGCTAACAAAAACTACCCGTTTTTCCTCTACCTGTCTTTCAATGCGCCCCATACCCCAATGTATGAATCCTCGGATTACGATCTACTGAATGATCCCAGTCATCCAAACTATGCAAGCTTCAGCAGCATGTCTACCGTGCGCAAAAAATATTGCTCCATGGTCTACACCATGGACAAAAATATTGGTCTACTCATAGACCGCCTTAAGGATCCTAACAATGACGGCAACACCTCCGACTCCGTTTACGAAAACACACTCATTATCTTCATCAATGACAACGGCGGATCCAAGAAAAACGAATCAGTCAACCTTCCACTCAGAGGTGACAAGGGTGACCCTCATGATGGCGGTTGCAGAATACCCATGCTGATGACCGGGCCAGGCATCACTGCCGGCAGCTCCTATGATAATGCCGTTCACTCAATGGATATAATTCCTACCATGTTAGCTCATGGCGGAAGCAGCATCCCTGCTGAGCTCATGGGATCCAACCTTCTTGAACGCGTAAAAGGCAACGACAACACAAACCCGCATGATTACGTCTGTGTTGCCGGCAACAATGGACTTGGCCTGCGAAAGGGGCAATGGAAGCTAGTGATCGAAGGGAATGGTGGTCAATTTCTCTATGACACGTCATCTGATATTGGCGAGTCGATCAACCTCGCTGAATCAGAGCCTGCAAAGCTCACCGAACTCATCAAGGATGCGACCAATTTTGACGTGCAGATGGACAAGCCTCGCTTCCCTCCAAAGGGAAGTAGCCATGAAACACTTAACTACAACTACAGCTTCACCTTTGCACCCAACGATGTAAGCACTCCGGGAGGGGTGGACAAAATCATTATCGACTACGATGATGGCAATACTAGTAATGGAGAGCATGATAATGCAGTCAACAACGGCGGCTTTGAGTCCAACAGCGCGACAGCAGGAAACCAGGGTAAGTTTAATCAAGTCGATCAGTGGACAAACTTGGCAACATCCGGACAAAACATCAACGCCATCAGAGACAACAACACCAGTCCCAGTGGAGGCGGCTGGAATGCTGTCCTCTCTGATGCGAACCCAACGACAAAAGACTTCGGTATCAATACTGGTCACACCTTAGCCTCGGGCGAAACCTTCACAGTGAGCTATTCTTGGCTCGATGGTAGCAATTGGGTGGCCAGTGACAAAATTCGTTTCCAGCTTTTCACCACTGCTGACAATACGCTCACTGGTGCACAAAACATCATTCATACCGCTGATTCATCCTCATCGACCAATCGCGCCTACGAGGCAGAGAATTTCTCCTTTACTGCGCCCAATGGA
>JBNABE010000208.1:0-2425 GCA_049631945.1 Akkermansiaceae bacterium | reverse complement strand
AAATGCCAACAATAGAAAAGGCAGCACAAAAATCGGTCGAAGGGATGGGATATTCATGTTGAACGATTGAAAATCTTTACGTGAGACACGCAGGCATGACGAGGGAAACTTTTGGGGCCTACATATGAAGTTCTGCACCACCTGGAACCTATTAGACCTCATTCTCATCCAGCCAGCGGAAGCTACGTATTTCATAGCGCCTACCGTAGGTTTGATTCGAGGTGTTTAGCACTGGGGTTTTACTGTCATCATCCCACGGCTCGTTATTGGAGGGGTCTGTCTCTGGATCCACATATTCAGGAAGTCGCTGCACGACCGCCTCGCAGGTTGCCTTAGCAACGATGTTGTCGGAAGCATCCCTCACCTCACCGTAAGCCCGGATGCGGAATGTGTCTGAGCGTGCACTCAGGCGTGGAGCTAGGGCACGGAGCACATCCGCCTGGCGAATGTCTGCGGCAATGCCCTCCGTCGTGCGGCGGTTGGTCATATTAGCGTCCCCAACAAGAAATGGCAGATTTTGGTAGCCATTAATACTTGGATCATGTGGCACCAGCCCGCCCGCTGCCGTCTTGACACTTTGCGTAGCCGCCACCGTGTCCAGAGCTTTCTGGATGGCACCCGATGCGTTCAAGTCGGTATTGCTACTCACCTGGCGGTTAACAAAATCCGAAATACTCATGAAGGGACCACGCGCCTTGATTTGACTGACAATTTCCACAGCGAGGCCGGAATCATCCGCCAAGTTGTCCGGGGTGCCATTGTCATTCCAGATGTCATCATCCGTGAGGCGGGAGAACCCGTCCCATCCGGTATCGACTCCGGCGTCTGTCACTGGTGTCTTCATAGAAGAATAAGGCGTTCCCGTGCCAGTTTGTGAGCTGTTATTCGTATCATCTAGGGCGAGGTTACGGTTGGTGCGTAGCATGGCCGCCCATGCCTTGACCGAGGTTGAATTTACGTTAAAGGCTGCTTTGATCATGCTGTAAGCACCAACTTTCTTATAGCCCTCATAGATATTGCTCGTGGTGTTATACTGGGGGTCGTTTGGATCCAGCTCGGCGATGACATCGTTCTCCGTCTTACCCTTTGGCAGGTAAGGCAGCAATGCAGGATTTGCCTTGGCCGTGGTGTAATCAGAGCCATAAAAACTGGTTAAGGTTGCATTGAGTGTGCCCGTGGGGTTGTAGGCCCCGCCTGTGCCAGTGTAGTCATAACCAGGTGCAATCCCCGACAGATAATACCGATCAAAGATCGCGTCATTGATCAGCCATACATTGTCTGAAGTCGTAACAACTCCCGGCGACATACCTGTATTACCGTAAATGCTATTGCCTGGCACAAAAATGCTGGCATGGGAATTACCCACATCCTTATAGGCTGCTTCAGAGCGAAGCGAGAGGTTGGCATTGGCGAAATCCACCAAGGATAGAACCGGCGAAGTGGGGATCTCGGCAAAAGGTACTGAGGTAGAACCTCCGTTGGCATGCATGGTCTCCCCCCAAAAGCCCCTGTCACCCTGCCCGCTGGCTGTGGGAAACTGGATACCGACCGCCTGGATGTAGGTGTTGACACTACCGGGTGTGGACAGAGAACTATAGCTCTCGTTGAGCACATTGGTCCGGTGTCCAGCAACGTAGGTGCTCGTTCTGTAGGGGTTGAACTGGCTGAATACCTCCACCGCGTGCCGGTTGGGCATCGCCGAGCCATCCACCTTGGTGTAGTTGGTGGGCTTCAGGATATGAGAATTGATACCGAAGAAAAACTTCGAATCGGCGGCAGGAGGATTGGTGAGGGTGATAGCTGGCCAACTTGTCGAGGGGTAACCAATGATGTCCCCATTACTATCGAGCTGGTTTTGCAAATCGGGAACAAAATATTCCTTGAAGCCCGAATCGATACGCGCGGCGAAGTTTCCACCCACCTGCTGAACCCTGTCCGCATTGCTATCAGCATTATAAAGCTGGCTTGGCAGAATGTTTTTGTCGTTAGGAAGGAAGGTCGCCATCCAGTAATGCTCCGCAGAGTTGGTCAGCCAGCCATCGCTGCCATGCCATAGGCAAATATCGTAGAGACACCTGATCGTATCTCCAGGGCCCACCTTGACACCATTGGTCCAGTTTTGCAGATCCCACTGCTTATTCACTGAATCATATATGGTCGTCGGCATCCAGGTCGTCGAAATACCACTGAGGTTGGTCAGATTGGTTCCCGGCGTTGCCTCATCATGGAGTTCTGTATTGCTCGAGCCTGCACCGGGTGAGAGGATCATCACCTCTCCCGGCTCCATGACCAAGTTGCGCACCAGATAGGTCAGATTACCCCCACCGCCTGCCTCTTTCTGCATATAGATATCCGTTTTGGCAGGCCCATATTTTTGCTCGGAGCCATCCGGCTTGACCACGATGAAGCTCATCTTTCCACCATG
>JBNABE010000207.1:0-2440 GCA_049631945.1 Akkermansiaceae bacterium | reverse complement strand
CATGGGTGCCTGGGTCAACTACGGCCTCGGCTCACTTTCCCAGAATCTTCCCGGCTTTGTCGTCCTGACCAGTGTTGGTGGGCGCAACCCGCAGCCTATCGCCTCACGCCAGTGGTCGGCAGGCTTCCTTCCCAGCCGCTACCAGGGGGTGGAGTTCAACGCTGCCGGTGACCCTGTGCATTACCTAAGCCGCCCCAAGGGTGTCAGCAGCCGCCAACAAGACGAGCTGATCAAGTCCATCATCCAACTCGACCGGAAAAAATTCGGCCAGATCCACGACCCCGAGATCGAGACCCGCATCGCCGCCTACGAGATGGCGTTCCGTATGCAAACCTCCGTTCCTGACTTGATGGATATTTCCAAGGAACCCAAAAGTACCCTCGAGATGTATGGTGCCACTCCCGGGGATGGCTCCTACGCCTCCAACTGCCTGCTGGCACGCCGACTGGCGGAGAAAGGCGTGCGCTTCATCCAGCTCTATCACCGCGGTTGGGACCACCATGGTGACATCGATAAATACATGAAGGTCTGCTGTAATCTCACCGACAAGCCCACCTGGGCCCTGCTCAATGACCTCAAGCAGCGCGGCATGCTCGAGGACACCCTGGTTATCTGGGGCGGCGAATTCGGCCGCACACCCATGTTCCAGGGCGGCAAAGGTGCGGCGGGGCGCGACCACCACATCAAGGGATTTTCCATGTGGATGGCGGGCGCCGGCATGAAGCCCGGCATGAGTTACGGTGAGACGGACGAACTCGGCTACAGCGCTGTCAAGGATGTGGTCCATGTTCGCGACCTGCATGCCACCATGCTGCATCAACTCGGCCTGCACAGCAGCAGCTTCACCTTCCCCTTCCAGGGGCTCGACATGAAGCTCACCGGGGTAGAGCCAGCCAAGGTCATCAAGGGTATTCTCAGTTAATATCATTTAAGTTAAACAGTGTCCGGAGCCGACATCGTAAGCTTAGCATCCTTGAGAAAATCATTTCACGACCTGCCTGTGAAAACCTTACTCATACTTATTCTATTTTGGGTTACCCCTCTCGTTGCCCAAGAATCGCTACGCACTATTGGTGAAGGAAAATGGCAGTTTCTTCCAGATGGAATAGCATTACCCAAAGCACACCAAAAAAATGTGCAGGACTACCACGGAGTCGCCGTGGATAGCCGGGGTCGTGTCTACATCGCTTATTATAGCTCAAAACAGAACCCTGAAACCAGGACTCTTGCGAGATTCAATTACACCCCGGAAGAATCCCCTCCCTTTAAATTTGATCGCTTTCTGGGAGACGCCAGCTGGGTAGCGGGCCGAGTTCACGGGCTTAACATCATCAAGAACAATGACGGCGAAGAGCGACTCCTTCTTGTCTACAACTCGCATAAAGTCATCCTCTGCGACCTTGATGGCAATATAGACAAAACAGAAAGCTGGAGCGTCAAACATCGTCAACTTGGAAAAGCCTCTGACGGAAATCGCTCCCCACTTTCAAAGCATCTTGGCGTTTACGACGGATACAAATCCAACATTCTACACGAACTGCATATTCACGATGGATCGCCTACCGGCCACATGCACGGCGGGCGAGGAAGCGGCTTTGATAAAACCAGCACGGCGCACGGAATTGGCGTGGATATTGAAGGCCGATACGTGGTAGCAGACCGTGGAAACAAACGTCTCGTCTGGCAAGACCCCGATTTTACACCAATCAAATCCACAAAACACCCAGGCCAGCAACTCCAGCTGTCGACTCCTGGACTGGAAGTTTGCAACGTCCAATTTTTACCCGATGGCTCCGCCGTGATTCCCTCGCTTAATGCTAAAATTGGATTCCTTAAAAAATCGGACAAATCAGAATGTGGATACGAAATGGACGAAGTCATCACCATGCCCAACGATCTCATTAAAATCGGCTACGACGGGATCCATGACGCTAATTTCTCCAACGACAAAAAATATCTAATCGTCGCCGTTTGGCAGCGAACAAGAAGTATTCCACCGCGTCTCTTCGTCCTCAAGAAAGTATCAGGCAACTAAGGTTGGACCTGTGCTGATTTGATGATCGTCCCATCGTTCTTAATGAAGATTGCCTTGATCTTGTTTTCATTGGCCCAGGCGAGACCGGCCTCAGCCCCCATCACGTACAGTGCGGTGGCGAGTGCATCAGCGGTGGCATTGGAAGGGTGAATCACGGAGCAGGATAACAAGTCGTTATCAGCAGCATGATCAGCTGCGGCATTCCTGATGTGACTCTGCTTGAAATACTGCCCGGAGGTCGCCATGGAGGTGTTTTTTAGAGCAACACGCGGGCCCTTGATGCGCGCATGGGATGGCGGGATAAAGATGCCTATTTGCCATGGTTCCGCTTTGGCATTATGACCAAGGGCTTTGATTTCCCCGCCAATGTCCACTAGGAAATGCTCGATACCCAGATCATCACGG
>JBNABE010000206.1:0-2567 GCA_049631945.1 Akkermansiaceae bacterium | reverse complement strand
CGTCAGTTACTGGAGATCTTTCCACCGGAGACCCACGACAATGACATCGTTGACGATGGTTTTGAACTGATCGCTGACACACCTTTATTGGGTATTCGTGAGGCAGGGGGGCTTCATCAGCCGGATTTGGCCTTTGAGGTGATATTACATGTGGGCACTTTGGTGAGCGTGTTGTTGTTTTTCCGCAAAAGCTTATGGAGATTGGTCCAGTCTCTGTTTGATAAGAAAATGGTTGATGAGCGAAAAAAAATAATGTTTCTGGCTCTGGCAACGCTTCCGGCAGTAATTGCGGCTCTTACCTTCAAGGATTTCTTTGATGCGGTTCCGGGTAAACCGGTGGTTGTTTCTGCTTTGCTCTATGTGACTGGATTTTTGCTTTTTGTTCCACGACTGGTGAAGAAAGGAGGAGGGGATGTTGGTTGTAAGTCAGCATTGATCATGGGCATTGGGCAAGCGTTTGCCATTCTTCCAGGGATTTCTCGGTCGGGATCTACTATTGTGGCGGGTATGATGAGTGGCGCTAAGGCCGAGAAAGCAGCTGAGTTTTCTTTTTTGATGTCTATCCCTGCTATTACGGGGGGCTTTGTCTTAACGATGAAGGATCGCATTGAGCAGACGAGTTCGCTAGCTGAAGCGCTGAAGTCTTGTTTCACGGGTCCTTATTTGGCTGGGGCCATTGCTGCGGCATTGGTCGGCTTGCTCGCGATTTATCTCGTGATGGGTGCTGTGAAACAGGGCAAGCTGGAATACTTTGCTTATTATTGCTTTACGATTGCTACCGCGGGAGTGTGTTACTTCACCCTCACGAGCTAATATTCTAAATCGCTGGATCAGAGATCGATTGATTTGTAACCATGGCGGCTACCAACAAGCAAACGGTGCTCAAGACTCTGGTCGTGCTTATCGTGGTGATTAGCTTTTTGTGGAGTCGTTATCAAGGAGTCGGAGTCGGCCGAGAGCGTGGGAGTGCAGGCTTTGCCGAAGATCATGGAGAAACTGCAGTCCACGCATCCGAGGGGGAGTTATCACTCAGTAGGGTAAGGCTCGACTCTGCCCACTACGAGGTATGGGATGATTGTATAATGCTTGATCACAGAGGCAATGACGGTGACAGCTTTCACATTCAAGCACCTCACGGCAGGGAAGAGATTCGCCTTTATTATGTCGATGCGCCTGAAAGTGCCGCCCGAACCTATCGGGATGGCAATACTAACTTCAAACGCATCGCTCAGCAAGGTGCTGCATTGGGTGATTTGGATCGGGCCGAAACGACCAGTCTGGGGATGGCTGCGAAGGCTTTTGTCAAAGAGTTACTCGATGGTAAGCGCTTTAAGGTAGTGACCCGCGGCGAGCGCGTCTATGGATCACATCGAAAATACGCTTTTGTCGTTGTTGACTGGGAGCGGCAGCTACATTATCTGCACGAGCTGATTGTTTTGCAGGGGCTTGGAAGGATTCATACCAAACCAGCTCAGCTTCCCGATAACACTACCGTATCAGAGCAGAAGAATCACCTTTATAAACTACAAGCTTACGCTAAAAACATGCGCTATGGTGCATGGGGTTTGTCTGTAAACTAGATGGTTTGAAGATTTTAAATTTACTAAATTACCACAACATGCTCGCTAAAAGAATTATCCCGTGTCTCGACGTTACTGATGGTCGCGTCGTTAAGGGAACCAACTTCGTAGACCTAAGAGATGCTGGGGATCCGGTAGAATGTGCTGTTGCTTACAATGATCAGGAGGCGGATGAGCTTGTGTTTCTCGATATCACAGCCTCATCTGATGAACGTAAGACGATGGTAGATGTTGTCCGGCGCACGGCGGAGAAGTGCTTTATTCCACTAACAGTGGGTGGAGGTATTCGCACGGTGAATGATATGCGAGAGATGCTGATGGCTGGCGCGGATAAGGTAGGTATCAACACGGCAGCGGTGACTCGCCCTGAGCTCGTTAACGAAGGGTCAACGGCGTTTGGTAATCAATGTATTGTGGTCGCTATTGATGCCAAACGAGAAGGTCCAGGTAAGTGGGGCGTCTATACGCACGGCGGGCGCAGACCTGTCGGGCTGGATGCTGTGGAGTGGGCGAAGGAGGTCTACCAACGCGGTGCAGGGGAAATTCTGCTCACCAGTATGGATTCTGATGGCACGAAAGCTGGGTATGACATCGAGTTGACACGTGCTGTCAGCGAAGCTGTGAGTATTCCTGTCATTGCATCAGGAGGTGCAGGCAACCTTCAGCACATGGTAGATGTTCTCAAGGAGGGCAAGGCTGATGCTGTCTTGGCTGCGAGTATTTTTCACTTTGGTGAGCACACCGTGCACGAGGCTAAGGAGGTCTTTGCAGAGCAGGATATCCCCGTGCGTCAGTAAGCCGGCGTTCGTATTAAAAAATACTTGCCTAGCGCGATCTCTCTGCCTAGGTTTCGCCCGCTTGCGGGGGTCTTCATTGCTCCATGACAGCACAACATGCGCGATTAGCTCAGTGGTAGAGCAATCGATTGCAGCTCGATAGGTCGCTGGTTCAACTCCAGCACGTCCCTCTCTTTTTTGTGTGAGTGAG
>JBNABE010000205.1:0-2585 GCA_049631945.1 Akkermansiaceae bacterium | reverse complement strand
GCACTTACGTTCCTAACTGTAAAGAATCTAACAATGACATGAGGAAGCCCCGCCGTGCCGCACATCAAGGCCAATGTAATACAGAACATATTCATCGTCGATATCTTGCCTGACGTATACTCACTAAAGCCTAGCTCGGTATTAATATTGTTTATTTTCGTTAGAAAAGGAATGCTATCAGCCGCCCCTGCCGTGTAGTCACCAATCAGACCTAACTGAGGAATGAAGTTGTTCGTCATTGCGATAGCAATAAAGATAGCTGGTATGGTGTAGGCAAATGCCATCACGCAATACTGAGCAACCTGAGTGTAAGTAATGCCTTTCATGCCGCCCATCCCTGCATAAACAAATACAATCCCGGCACCAGTAGCGACACCTGCAGGAATACCGATGCCAAAGAGTTGCGAGAAAACAACTCCAACGCCACGCATCTGCCCCATGATGTAAGTCATGCAGATAAAGATGGCGCAGAGCACAGCAACGGCTCGAGCCAGCTTCGAATAATAACGATCACCGATAAAGTCGGGCACCGTTGCCTTACCGAACTTACGCAAGAAAGGCACCATCAGTATGGTTAATAAAACAAAGCCCCCTGTCCACCCCATCAAAAATCGTGATGCATCATAACCACTGATGGCAATAGCACCTGCCATTGAAATAAATGTTGCTGCGCTCATCCAGTCAGCAGCCGTTGCCATTCCATTGGCTAAGGGAGAGACTCCACCACCAGCGGTATAATACTCCTTAGTAGATCCCGCACGAGACCTGACGGCGATGCCAATATAGAGTGCAAAAGAGAGTCCGATGAATATATAATTCCAGTAATCTTGGCTCATAGAATAATTATTTTTTAGATGTGAAACCTTCCTCGCCTTCCAGCTTATTCATCATGTGTTTGTAGATGAATAAAATGATAACAAAGCAAATGATGGAGCCTTGCTGCGCCATCCAAAAGCCTAGGGGGGCATTGCCGACTTTGGGGAAGGCTTCATCGAGCCAATCACGGAACAAGATTCCGGCTCCCAAGCTAACCACAAACCATAAACACAATAGAATCATGACAAGGGTAACGTTTTTTTGCCAATATCGACGGCAATGAAGTTTAGATGGTTGTTCGCTCATAATGAATAATATTTCGCTCTTATAGTGTCTGAGTGAGATCATGCAAACCGAGAATTAAAAAACAGACATTATTTTTGATGTGCTGTCCATAGCTTGAGTTGACAAAAAGCAGGTCTCATGTGATCACTTCGCTATGCAGACTGAGATTATTACCAATCGCGAAGTGAATGCCGTTCAGATACCCAGCGGAGATCCATTCGTTTTGCCTGCCGGCACAGCAGTAATCATCACTCAGACACTCGGTGGTTCATACACAGTGGCGACCCAGTCTGGCTTAGCACGTATCTCATCAGAGGATGCTGATGCCTTGGGCATCGATCCAGCGGACACAGGCTCAACCGAACCTAGTGGCGATGCACTACCTTCGGATGCCAGCATGGAGGATCACATTTGGAATCAGCTCAAGCAAGTGTTCGACCCTGAAATACCAGTGGACATTGTTAATCTAGGCCTAGTATATGATTGCTCTATTGAGGATAAAGAGGGCAAAACAGTGGCAAATGTAAAAATGACCTTAACCGCCCCTGGTTGCGGTATGGGGCCAGTCATAGCAGCTGACGCACAAGCTCGCATCATGACCATTGAGGGTATAGAGGACGCCCACGTAGACCTCGTTTGGGACCCCCCATGGAATCAGGATATGATTTCCGAAGAAGGGAAAATGAAGTTAGGTATGGTGTAAGCCATCGCCAACATTTTGCGACTCATCCCATTTCAAAGGATCAACGCAGTAGTATTCTTTGAGTTCTTCGTATACCTCAGGGTAGTGTTTACTGAGTTGTTTAGGCTTTTCGTAAAAAGTCTCGGTAGCTACTGCAAAAAACTCCGCCGGATTGGTGGCTCCATAAGGGTCAATGACTGTCCTGCGTCCCTTTTCGAGCTTTCGCTTAAAACGACTAAACGCTGTTGTGAATGCTACAGACCAATCACGATACGATCCTGCATGGATAAGCTCTGGAACTCCATCCGCTGAGCCATCGACTTGATCGAGCTGATGGGCAAATTCATGCAATGTAACATGGCTACCATCGTCTTGATTTTTACCCCCAGCTACCACACTTTCCCACGCGAGAACCACACTTCCAGACTGCCAGCTTTCGCCTAATCTTATGTGTTGCTGACCATGTTCATTCCTCGCCTTGTAGGCAGTAGGATAGAGTATGATACTACGAAGTTTTCTGTAGAAATCGTGTTTTCGGTTAATCAGCAAAAGGCAAGCCTGAGCGGCAATAACATGTTGCATGTGCATGGTAACTTCTTTCATACCTCCACAGGCCTCGAACGACTTTTCATGGAGAAAGACATGCATTAAACCTTCTAGCTCATCCCTAAGATCATGGGGCAGCTTGTTAAAGATAATAAAGTCACTAGCTATTGCCTGCCGGACTTCATCACTGAGACGCATACGCATCCACTTGGCCCTACGCGAAAGAACAACGGCTGCATGGGCCATGCAGCCGACA
>JBNABE010000204.1:0-2623 GCA_049631945.1 Akkermansiaceae bacterium | reverse complement strand
TGTCAGCAGATGGCAAAAGCTTGGTTTTTGTAGGCGAGTTATATGACGAATCCGGTTTTGGGTTGCAGTCCTCTTCAGTCCGCGTCTACCGTCTTTCACCCTGAACACCCATTCTTGCCCTCTCCATCGCGCTCTGAGGCGTCCTGGCGCAGATTGGGATTCATCACATTTTAACACCGTTGTTAGGTTTCCTTAGCCATTTGTTTTGTTGAATTGTGGGACAAAAGCCCGCCAGCGCAACATATGCAAAGTGTGTGACAATATGATTGTTGTCAGCCACTTCGGTGAGCTGATAGAAGAGGGTTATGAAATTCCTCTTATCCCTTGCTCATAGTCGTGCAGTTATTTTTACTGCCTGCTTTGCTGTTCTCCCAATTGCTGCATTCACTCCACATGCCCAGGCGGGCAAAGTCCTCTCAGGCCCCAACACCGCCACGGGCACAAGATCAGTAGTTGCAGGGGGTGTGCGTAACAGTGCCTCGGGTAACACCTCCATCGTGGGTGCTGGGCGTGACAACACCTCTGAGGGCCTGCGTTCATCCGTCCTATCAGGGGACCAGAACACTGCCTCTGCCACCAACGCCTCCGTGCTTACAGGCTACCAGAACAGCAATGCGGGAGCGGATTCCGCCGTGCTCGCAGGCATTAAAAACCAGATCCAGCCTGGAGCCGTGAGATCTGCCGTAGTAAGTGGAGTGAGTAACACCATCGCTGAAACAGCATGGGGATCAAATATCGGAGCTGGCTACAACAACTCCAACGCAGGTGACAGGAGCTCCATCCTTGCAGGAACCAACAACATCATTGGGGCTAACGCTCTCAACACCGTGGTAGCTGGAGTCAGAGCGAGCTCAGACCACAAGAACAGCTTTATTTTTAACAGCGCACCAGCCAAGCCGCTAGCCACCACAGGTGACGGGCAGTTTATTGTCAACGCCACGGGAGGAGCTATCATTAAGGGAGGAACAAGTATTGAGGGGCCACTTCGTGTGGGAGGAAGTCTTAGCTACTATGGTGGCCAGGGAAAGATTATCGAAGTAGTAGGTCCGGCAGGTCCCAGGGGCCCAAGAGGACTACAGGGCGAGCAGGGGTTCATTGGGCCGCAGGGATCTCAAGGTGAGCAAGGCCCGCAGGGGGAGCAAGGACCTGCTGGACCGGCGGGTGCAGTTGATCTCTTTCTTGGGGAGATGAAGGTGATTCGCGGTACAGTAGCAGCCAATGGTCATATTGTTCAAGGGAGTGGATTTACTGTAAACCGGGTTCCAGTGAAAGATAATGATGATCCAGCTGATGATAGTATTCCTAATGATGGTTATTACGATGGACGATATATCGTAACATTTGACAATGCATTCCAGCAGCCACCTACAATCATTTGTAGTGTTGAAAAAGTAGTCTCTGAATACGACGGTAAGTCAGTTGATGGTTCACATCGTGCATGCTCGGTATTTAATCGTAATAATAATGGATTTACGATTGATACATCGATTTTTTATCCCTCTTACTACTGGAGTAACTTTGGTGGAGGGGACTCAACGTTCCACTTCATTGCTATAGGAGTTGCAGGTTCCGAAGATCAGGAGGCGTGGCAGCAGATCGGTGGTGACATCGATGGCGACGGAGCCAATATTTCAGCTGACGGCAATACCTTGGCTGTTCGCACAGCTGGGGGCGCACAGATCTTCCGATACGATGACTCAAGCTGGCAACAGCTCGGTGATGATATCGATGTTGAGTTTGTGGAAGGCTCTTTGTCTGGCGATGGAAACACAGTTGCTCTTGGTGTTTATAACGGCGAAGATTCTCAATTTCTTCGTGTCTACCGCTACAATGGATCGAGCTGGGAACAGCTTGGATCTGATCTTGATGTCGAGGATGTGTATGACTTTGATATTTCGACTTCAGCCGACGGTAACACAATCGCTATGAGTCAAGGTGTCTTTGACCAGATCTCAGGCTCATATTCCTCATTTGTGCGCGTCTATCGCTGGAATGGCGCGAGTTGGCAGCAGCTGGGAGCTGATTTCAGTGATGATGTTTATGCTTTCTGGGATACCTCCATTTCATCTGATGGTAACACCATGGCTGTCGAAGTTGATTATGACAATATAGGTCAATTTATTGAAGTTGTTCGGGTTTACCGCTGGAATGGCTCGAGCTGGCAGCAGCTTGGCGGCGATATCAGTGATTATGCTTATGAGGTTGAATCACCCTCTATTTCAGCCGACGGCAACACACTGGCTGTTGAAGTTGAGTATGAAGACCCAATCTCTGGCGTGGAAATAGATTTTACGCGCGTTTATCGCTATAATGGCTCTGACTGGCAGCAGCTGGGAGCTGATATCAATGATGAGGCTTTTGTTGAGATCGATGACCCCTCCATTTCTGGTGACGGCAATACCATCGCTGTTGACCTTGAGTCCTATGACGATGCTACTGGTACATATTCAGAAGATGTGCGCGTCTATCGCTACAATGGCACAAGCTGGGAGCAGTTTGGGGGTGATATCCTTTGGGGTAGTCAGTATGCCGGCCAGTATTATGACCGCCGCACAGGTTCACTCCAACTGTCAGCAGATGGCAAAAGCTTGGTTTTTGTAGGCGAGTTATATGACGAATCCGG
>JBNABE010000203.1:0-2624 GCA_049631945.1 Akkermansiaceae bacterium | reverse complement strand
ACTGGAGATAGGCCGAGCATCTCCATCATATCCTCATCTTCCTCTAGATTGACGATTTCAGGGCTATGCGCTTTTAAAATTTTACTTGAGCTTCGGGCTGATTTATCAGCCAAAGCACGTTGCTTATTGGTTTTCCCACTATCAACCCCTCCAGCACTAGCCTGGGTCGCCAGCGACGCATCATGTTGTTCTGCAAGCTTCTGCCATTTTTCAATGCTAGACGAGGTGGGGTCATTTGATAAAAGGCCCAGAATTTTGTTTGCCTTGGCTAATTCTACGGTGAGACCCTCAACATCAGCCCCTCTGAGATCGGATGGTTCCAGATAACCCACAGCCTCAAGAAGCTCAATGGCCTTGATGGGTATGCCCGTAATATCGTTGAGTGTCGGCATATGAACGCAGTTGCTTTATTTGCGACTAATAAGACAACTTAATGATAACAAATCCTTCAGCACTAGCAAGCAGCTTATCAGGCACGAAGCCTAGCTGATTTATCAGCAAAGAGACGCGTGCATCTCCTCAAGTTGCTGCAGTTTTTGCGACCACTCATCTCTTCGAGCTTTCTCTCGCTCAACAAGGTCAGCTGGTGCTTTGTCCACGAAAGCTTTATTGCCAAGTTTGCTATCACATTTTTTCACCTCTACTTCGACCTTGATAATCTCTTTATGTAAACGCGCTTTCTCAGCTTCCACATCAATCAAACCCTCTAGCGGCATGTATACTTCACCAATATCAGTAACCGCGGCGGGAGTCCCCTTCGCTGCCACGTAATCATTGATGATTTCTACCTCACCCCCAGCAAGTAATCCTAGCACATCAGCCTCATCAGCGAGCCATGGCTTGGATTTAATGATGATGAACTTTACATCCTTTCGGGTGGCCACATTATACTCTGCCTTCAAGTTACGCATTCTTCCAGCTGCAGTATAAACGGCCTCCGCCTGAGATGAGCTTTCAGAGACATGCTCAGCTTCTAAAAGAGGCTTTGCGGGATAAACTTTCTGCATCACAAATTCACCTTCGGCTACGTAAGACATCCGAATAGACAGCTCTTCTGTAATGTGAGGCATGTATGGGTGTAACAGCTGTAAATATCGACTCATCACCGCATCAAACACGGCGAGAGTCAGCTCACGGGCTTCAGGCGAAGCCGTATCGCGCAAATCACCCTTTACAGCCTCTAGGAACTTGTCGCAAAACTCACTCCAAAGAAAATCATAAAGCTGCTGACCAACTTCATTGAAACGGTAGTCTGCGTAGGATTTATCCAAATTGAGTGCCAATTGATCAAGCTTAGCAGCTATGTCGAGGTGATATGGGCGCAACCTACCAGCAGGCATCTCAACGATTCCACACGACATGCCTGAGCTGTTTGCCATCTGACGGAAACGACACGCATTGTAGAGCTTATTGGCAAAGTTGCGACCCTCGGCAACAAGCTGCTCGTCAAACCTGACATCAGTGCCTACTGGCGCTGTGCGCATTAATCCGAAGCGAAGCCCATCAGCACCGTATTCATCCATGAGATCAATCGGGTCCGGTGAGTTCCCGAGAGACTTGCTCATCTTACGCCCTTTAAGATCTCGAATGATTGATGTGAAAAAAACATTTTTGAAAGGCAACTGGTTTTCAAACCGGTAGCCCGCCATGATCATACGCGCGACCCAGAAGAAGATAATATCCGGCCCAGTCACGAGGTCTGTAGTGGGATAAAACTTAGATCGAGTCGCCTCATCCATGGTAGCAAACGGCCACAACCATGAGCTAAACCAAGTGTCCATGACATCCTCATCACGCACCCAATTACCGCCATCATTTGGGGCTTCTGCACCTACAAAGATATCACCCGCCTCAAGGTCGCTGACATCAAGTGACTCTGCTGCTTGGAGCTCTCCTACTTTTTCTTGGCGATACCAAACAGGAATTTGATGACCCCACCAGAGCTGACGACTGATACACCAGTCTTGGATGTTCTCCATCCAATTAGCATGGGTTTTAGCCCATCGTGCCGGGCGATATGTGATATCACCACTTGCTACCGCGTCAGCGGTTTCCTGCACACATGGGTATTTAAGAAACCATTGCATGGAAATACGTGGTTCAATTGGCACATGAGCACGTTCGGAGAAGCCCACATTGTTGTCATACTCTTCAACACGTATGAGTAATCCGAGCTCTTCAAGCTTTTCGGCTGCCTTTTTACGCGCCACAAAGCGGTCTAACCCATTCAGATCTGAGCAATTCGGGCAATTCACAGTACCGTCAGGATGCAACACATCAATGATCTCGAGATCGTGACGCTGGCCAATTTCAAAATCGGCCTTGTCATGCGCAGGTGTTATTTTCAGAGCACCCGTTCCGAATTCAACATCCACATGATCATCTGCGATAATTTCGATTTCGGCCTCAGGAAATGGCCGACGCACCCTCTGCCCAACCAAGTGTGAGAAACGCTCATCTTTGGGATTTACTGCCACAGCGGTGTCCCCCATGAGAGTCTCGGGGCGCGTCGTCGATATCTCTAGATACTCGCCCGGCGAGTCAACCAGCTCATACTTCATGAAGTAAAGCTTAGACTTCTGGGGCTGCATGATAACCTCCTCATCGGACAATGCAGTCAGAGA
>JBNABE010000202.1:0-2633 GCA_049631945.1 Akkermansiaceae bacterium | reverse complement strand
CCTCTTCTTGGCTTTTCGGGCGCAGGCACATTATAATCAAAGCCTTCAGCGAAACGCTTTGCCAAAGTTTTGCCAATATGACGCTCGAGCTTCTTTAAACGCTCACTATCACCAGAGCTCACAAAGGTGAGAGCGCAACCTTCGTTTCCTGCGCGCCCCGTACGGCCAATGCGGTGTATGTAATCCTCACTCTGCTGAGGGAAATCAAAATTAATCACATGCGTTACATCCGGGATATCTAAACCTCGCGCAGCAATATCAGTCGCCACCAATACTCGAATCTTACTTGCCTTAAAATCTCGTAAAGTTCGTGTGCGGTGATTCTGTGACCGGTCGCTATGGATTGCCTCAGCCGATATTCCGGCACCATTGAGCTCTTTCGATAAATCATCTGCCTCTTCCCGTGTTCTCACAAAAGCAATCACAGAGAAGAACTGATGATCCTCAAGTAAGTGCTTGAGCAGGTCGGCCTTGAGGTGTTGCTCTACAGGGTAGAGAAGCTGGTTCACCGTCTCTGCCGGATTGCTACGACTGCCAACCTCGATCGTCACTGGATCCTTAAGAGCCTTACGAGCTAGACGCTCAACCTGAGGAGGCAAAGTTGCAGAAAACAATAAACTCTGGCGACGCTTAGGTAAGTTCGCTGTAATGGCCTCGATATCCGGCATAAAACCCATATCCAACATGCGATCCGCCTCATCCAAAATCAAATGAGTAAGTTTACCGAAACGACAGTGCCCTGCCTCCATTAGCGCCATAAGTCGCCCAGGAGTAGCGATAACAATATCCACATCACTCTCAAGCTTTTCTATTTGGTGTCTCTCGCTAGCACCACCGATCACCATGGCCGTGCGCAAATTTGTATACTTGCCGTAGGTGCGAATGCTTTGATTGATCTGAGCCACGAGCTCACGTGTTGGGGCAATAATCAACACACGAGTAGCCCGTGTTGATAATTCATGTGAATTCTGTGATAATTCAGAAAGCAATGGCAGCGTGAAGGCTGCTGTTTTTCCAGTACCCGTTTGCGCCAAGCCAATTAAATCTTTTCCCTCAAGAATAGTTGGGATCGTTTTCGCTTGGATAGGAGTGGCCTCGCTATAGCCAGCATCATCAACCGCATCTAAAATGCGTTTATGGAGATCCAATGCATGAAATAACATACCCGCTCACTAGGGGTGAATCTGCAAACTTCAAGAACTATTTCGTTCCTCCAGCTTGGACAAGGGGTGAAGACAGCTACTTTACCATGCTGCACGGCATCGTTTTCGACCTCTAATAGTATGGTCTCAGTAACAAATAACAAACAGGACCCGTTGCCGCAACATAGAGCCACAATGGGAAAACCCAGCGTGCCATTTTGCGATGACGTGCAAAGTGGTTGGTATAGCTGAGAGACAAAGTGATAAGAATGAATGGCAAACTCACCGCCGCAAGCAGGATGTGGCTCCCCAAGATAATCAGATAAATGGTGCGCTCTATGCCCTCTCCGCCGTGCCTCACCTCTTGCTGAGTGCCATGATAAGTCACGTAACTCAGTAAAAATAATACGGAGAACCCAACCGCAAAACCGATTGCCCGCTTGTGAAGTGTAATATTTTTATTTTTTACCGCAATGACAGCCACTAATAGACTAATCGTAACCAAGGTGTTGAGGATCGCGTGCAAAGGAGGAAGTAAAGGAAGCTCCATTCCTATATCCAGCTTGTATCTACCCATCACCCCGACGAGCGCAAATACGGCTCCACTGAGAACCCAAGAAATAAATACCAGTTTCTTCAGCAAGATCGCATTAGGCTCTCGCTCGAGATAGCTATTTAAATCTGGGCCGTTTTTCATCTGTTTACTTGTTTTCCAGTAATGACTGGACGCTTGCGTGAAGCTTTCCCTCCTCACCTCTCAAAAACGCATCACCTTTTTTACGAGCGTTGTATAGATCGTGTCTGGTGATCATCGAGAGATTGCGGTCAAAAACAGCAATCGACATATCATGCTCGAATGCACCTAGCCTTGCAGCTTCATCAGGATCATCGCGTTTGACAATCGCCTGATACTTCATCTCACTAACCATATAATCAGTCAACGCATTCGCATCCCCTGTCAAAAACCACCAATTAGCATCATCTGCGCCCAGAGCCTCTGCGTATGACTTCATCTCCTTTACCCCATCCGTAGCAGGGTCTACCGTAATACACACCACCGCAAAATCCGGATTCCCTTTATACTTATCGTAGAGCGCCTTCAATCCTTGGGAGTTACGTTTGGCGCACATCGGGCACGTCGCGTAAAATTGAGCAAAAGCCCAAACCTTGCCTTTAAGATCAGAAATCTTAATATCACGACCATCTTGATGCTTGAGGCTGAGGTCATTTCGTAAGGTGAGCAATGGCCCTGAAACCTCATCAACGATATATTGAGGTTCTGGTGCCGGAGGCGGCTTGAGTTGAGTACCTTGGATGAACCAAGTGGTCAAAAGAATCAGCACGGAGATAGCCGCCGCGCTCACATAGATTGTCGTTATTTTTTGTTTATCAGTCATTCTCTGCTTCCTGTTTTGGTTTCACTCAGAACAAAATCAATATTGGCGTAGAGGGTTTTTTTGAGTTCATCGACTGCATGAAGGGCAGATTTAA
>JBNABE010000201.1:0-2661 GCA_049631945.1 Akkermansiaceae bacterium | reverse complement strand
AGGCGTGAGGCGGTTGAGCCAGCACCAAAATTGTCAATGGCATCATGGTAAGCCTGTTTGATTTCACCGTGTTGAGAAAGGCCGAGGTAGTCGTTGGATGAGAAGTTCTTGAGAGAGTCATCAAGTTCTGGAATGCGTCGCAAAAGTGACGCGCTTTCAAGAGCTGCAAGTTCATTCTCAGGGAGTCGCATATGCCGAAAGTTAATAGTGGCCGGTCTTGTGAGACCAGCGAATTAATCCGCAATGGGGCGCTCCAGTGCCCAGCGGAGTAGCTTTTCCGAGTCAGACCAGACGTTTTTCGAGGTCGCACCCAGAATTACAACAATCGCAGTACGCCCATTGAGTGTGCCGCTCGATACGAGGCAGCGCCCAGATGCTCGCGTTGTTCCGGTTTTCATACCATTACAGTAATTTACGGTTTTAAGCACCTTATTGGTGTTGTCCAGCTTCTTGGATCTGCCATTAGCATAGCGAAAGGTGTATGTCTTGGTATCCATGATTCCACGCAGGGTGGAGCTATGAAATGCTGCACGACCACAAATTGCCATGTCACGTGCTGTTGAATACTGGCCGCTGGCTGTGAGCCCATGTGGATTTAGGAAGTGCGAATCTTGCATACCGAGGCTGCGAGCTTTCTGATTCATCACCTTTGAAAAATTTGCTTCACTACCCGCCACGCTCCGAGCTAAGGCACGTGCGACATCGTTGCCACTTTTAACGAGGAGAGCACCCAGTAGATATCGACGTGAGTATACCTCTCCAGGAAGGATTCCCAACTTGGTTGGCACAACCCAAGTGTCACTTTTATGAATGCTGAATCGGTGATTGAGGCTACCATGGTCCATAACGCAGAGTGCCGTCATCAGTTTTTGAGTGCTTGCTACGGCGCAGCGTTCACGGGAATTTTTTTCATAGAGAACGCTACCTGTCGCATAATCTACTACAATGGCTCGTGGGGCACCTATTTGTGGGGCAGGAAGACTGGGGGTAGCTATGAAGCTCGCTGTAGGTGTGACAACAGGCACCGGAGGATGTGATGTCAGTTGTGAACTCTGGAAGCCCTGCGGTCCGTGGACACATGATGAAAGTCCTAAAATAGCGAGCAATTGAAAGAGTGATGAATAGCGCATGGTCAAAAAAGCTCTATGCAAAGCTCCATCATAAGTCAGTGAAGTCAAGCGGTAACGATTGCATCGTGATGGATAAAGGGAACCTTATGCGGTGAGTTCTTAGAGATGAAGACTAAAGTTGTATCTTTGTTACCTGCGGGGAAAGAATAAAGTATTAATGATGAGCAAGCACAGTGCAATCAGCCCAAGCGGTACAACCAGTAGCACCGCAAGAATAATGAGTGGCACGATCACTAGTTTGCCCCAGCTTTTACTACGCAATAAGACAAACCACTGCGTTAAGCAAAGGGTGATGCGGGCTTTCCAGGGTAGTGATTGTTGAAATTGCGAAAAAGGGTCATTGCCCTCAGTGTGTTTGGATGCTTTGGCCTCATTGGGAGGCTCATGAGCACTGTCTTTTTTACTGGTGCCATCAGATACACTAGAAGAGCGATTTTTTCTTTGGTCAGTACGCGCACCCGGAGCTTTACCCGGGGTAAGAATTTCATCAATTTCGATCGTTTTGCTCTTGGGCATAAGGACTGAGAGCCTACTATGCTTGATGCAGTGTTTTATCTGAGTCAGCTTCAATAATGGCGAAGCGCTCGCGATGAAGAGCTTGGTCAGTGCGGAAGGTGAGGCGCCCACTGTGTGACCGCTCAAGCTCAACGAAGAGATTAGAGTCTTCGTTCTTGAAGCGGTTAAGCACCTCAGTATTGACCACGATCACCAAGTCGCCTAGCTGGCCTTCGCCACGCTGGATCACGGTATTGAGTGCACGCTGAACTTCCACGCTCATGGTCATGGGCGTTTTTACCCTGCCGCGCCCCTCACAGTAGGGGCATGGCTCAAGCAGGCTATCACGAAGTGACTCATTGAGGCGCTGGCGGGTCATTTCCATCAGCCCGATGGAGGAAATTTGTAACACTTGCGTCTTTGCCTTATCTCGCTTGAGGCGCTCTTTCATGGCGCGATAAACTGCTTGTTGGTCACGGCGGTGACGCATGTCGATGAAGTCAACGACAACAAGTCCTCCAATATTACGAAGTCTGAGCTGTCTGGCTACCTCCTCTGCAGCTTCAACATTGGTCTCCAATAACATCTTGTCGACATCCTTTGACCCTCTGTTGCGGCCCGTATTAACGTCCACGGTAATCATGGCTTCGGTCTCATCAATGACTAAGTAGCCACCACACTTCAGCCATACTTGCCTTGAGAAAGCCTCATCGATTTGCTTCTGAATGCCGATCTTTTCGAAAATGGATTGTCGAGATGGCAAATACTGAATACGGCGCTTTGCTCTTCGGGAAATACGTCCTGCGATGTCACGCATTTCATTGGTTGTTTGTTCATTGTCGCAGATTACTTGGCCGACGTTGTCGGTAAGAAAACTGCGCACGCTGCGCTCAATGAGGTCAGGCTCACGGTAAACGCAAACTGGCGCTGGAGTGCTGTCACGCTTGTCTTCAACAGAATACCATTGCTCGAGAAGCATGGCTAAGTCTCTGACGAAATGTCGCGCACGTTGACCTGTGGCAACGGTACGCATGAT
>JBNABE010000200.1:0-2770 GCA_049631945.1 Akkermansiaceae bacterium | reverse complement strand
GCAGAGGCTTGGCTTTATCAGGCTGCCTGCTTTTTACGCAGATTTCCAGAATTGGGAAACTCGCTGCTCCACTGATATCGAGAAGTTAGTGAGTCGGCTCAATGAGGAAAAAGTGCAGGGAATCATTCTAGACTTGAGAGGTAATGGCGGGGGATCTTTAGAAGAAGTGCGGCGCATGACTGGCTTCTTCACGGGGAGAGGTCCCGTCGTTCAGGTTAAAAACTTTCGTAACCAGGTGGAGGTGAAAGATTCCTCCCACGCTAACCCTATCTTTGACGGTCCCATGGTAGTATTGATTGACAAGACAAGTGCCTCTGCGAGTGAAATTCTGGCAGGTGCTCTTCAAGACTACAATCGTGCTGTTGTAGTTGGTGATAGTTCCAGCTTTGGTAAGGGCACAGTGCAGCAACCTATGCAGATCAAGAAAATGATGCCGTTTATGGCTGATGCTAGTAGGGCAGGGGTGTTAAAGCCAACTATACAAAAATTCTATAGAATTGCTGGTAGCACGACACAGCTCAAGGGGGTAGAGTCAGATATTGTACTACCGTCCATGCTTGATGCTTACGAGGTTGGTGAAGCTCATTTAGAACATGCCTTGCCACATGATATAATCCCCCAAGCTCCCGGATATCAGCAGCTTGATCGGAGTGATTTATTTGTTGCTGATATTAAAAAGCGCAGTCTTGAACGCGTCGAAAAGTCAATGGACTTCAGGTATGTGCAAGAGGATGCTGCGAGATTGATCAAGCGACGTGAGGAGAATGTGCTCTCTCTCAACAAGGCGGTTCGCAAGAAGGAGTTAGCTGATAACGAAGAGCGTAGAGATCTGCGTAATGCTGAGCGGAGGGAACGGTTCGCCAAAGTGACTGATAATGACGCAGAAATTTTCCGCTTTTTTCGTTTGAGTTTGGAAGATCTTGAGCTCGATGAGCTCGTTGAAATCGACCGTGAGAAGGATAAAGAAAGTTACATGCGCAAGGCAAAAGATGGTGTTGCAGACTTGGATGAAACCCCTGAGTGGCCAAGCTCTCTTGATCCGGTCAAGCGTGAGGGTATTCATATACTGGCTGACCTTATTGAAGCTTCAAATCAAGCTCGAGTAGCAGGTAACCCACATAACAACAACGGTTAGTGGTAAGCTTTGTTATGAGGTGTTATCCTGCGTGTATGTCTTCATGAGTGCCGAAATTGAGGATAATCTGGCCTGTATCAAGCAGCGTGTTGCGGATGCTGGATGCCGTTCTGGTAGATCAGCCGACGCCGCCCAGCTACTGGTTGTATCAAAGACGTGGCCAGCGGATAAGGTGGCAGAGGTAGTCTCTGCTGGGCATCTTGCTTTCGGAGAAAACCGTGTTCAGGAAGCTGAGGCAAAAATCCCTCAATTACCTGATCATCTGCAATGGCATTTGATCGGTCATTTACAGCGTAATAAAGTGCGTAAGGCTTTACCTCTTTTTCAGACGATTCACAGTATTGATTCACTCAAGCTTGCTCGCTACACCTCAAACATTGCTGGCGAGCTTGGGGCAAAGCCCGATATTTATCTGCAGGTTGATCTGGCAGACGAAGAGAGTAAAAACGGATACGCCCCTGATAAGCTCAGAAGTGAGTTGGAGGACTTGTTGGCGCTGGAGAATGTATCAATCCAGGGTTTGATGTGTATTCCTCCAATGGCGGCCACCCCAGAAGATGCGAGGCCTTGGTTTGGCAAGTTGAGAGAATTACGTGATGAATTGGAACAAAGGTCGGGGCAGTCACTGCCTGGTCTCAGTATGGGTATGAGTGGGGATTTTGAGGTTGCCATTGAGGAGGGCTCTACCATTGTGCGTGTTGGATCTGCTATCTTTGGAACGCGCAGCTATTCCTAGGAAAATAGAAGTTTATGTCAGCCATTAGTCTGTTGCAACATGTCGTTATCGGAGATGAGCTAGCACTTGCTTGGGGCGATGGCTCGGAGGATTTTATCAATTTGAAAAAATTACGCGAAGCTTGCCCATGCGCGGTTTGTCAGGGGGAGCCTGATGCGATGGGGTATGTCGTAAAACCCTCCGTGAGCCACACGGAGAAAAGTTTCCTCGCATTACGAATGCAGCAGGTTGGTGGCTACGCGCTACAAGTTACGTGGGCCGATGGGCATAGCTCGGGTATTTATTCCTATGAATTATTACGCAGAATCGGGGGCGATTAGATCGATCGGATTCCCCCCAGTTTTAAAGGTTATGGTCAAGTTGGAATCACTTCTGACTGTTCTTTGTTTGTTGTTATGTGTGAAGGCGGGAGCGGCTGAAAAAGTAGCTCCAAATGAGATTATAAGCTATAAAAAGATCGGCGAGGTTGATCTTAAGCTCCATGTTTTCAAGCCGAGGGGACACCAGGCGAGTGACAAGCGCCCAGCGGTGGTATTCTTTTTTGGTGGAGGTTGGCAAGGCGGTACGCCTAGGCAGTTCTATCAGCAGAGTCTGTTTCTAGCAGAGCATGGCA
This sequence comes from Akkermansiaceae bacterium, assembly GCA_049631945.1. Taxonomy (GTDB): domain Bacteria; phylum Verrucomicrobiota; class Verrucomicrobiia; order Verrucomicrobiales; family Akkermansiaceae; genus Oceaniferula. Next base: position 286 of record JBNABE010000200.1, on the reverse strand, counting down.
TGGTGGCTTTTGCTGCAGAATATAGGGTAGCCAGTATTCACAAAACAAGCCCGTACGAGTGTGTTGCTGATGGGAAGTCTGCTATTCGTTGGGTGCGCAAGCATGCTCTGCAGCTCGGAGTGGATCCCGATCGTATTGTCTCTTCCGGAGGTTCTGCTGGTGGGCATGTGGCAGCTTGCACAGGTGTAATCCAAGGATATGAACAGGTAGGTGAGGACGCCTCGGTAAGCTCTCAGCCTAATGCAATGGTGCTTTTTAATCCAGTGCTGGATACCACGGCAAAAGG
>JBNABE010000199.1:0-2778 GCA_049631945.1 Akkermansiaceae bacterium | reverse complement strand
AGCAAAACCAAGTGAGAACAACTCTCTCTGAATCTATCAAGGGGGTAATAGCACAAAATCTTTTCAAACGAGTCGACAAACCGGGAAGGGTTGCCGCCTTAGAAATCCTCGTTGTCGACACCGCAATTGCCAATATGATTCGCGAGGAAAAGACTTATCAAATACCCGGCATGATTGAAGTAGGCCAAACCAAAGGCAATGTCCCACTCGACGAAGCCATTATGACGCATTTGCAAGCTGGACGCATCAGCCCAGACGAAGCATTTGAAAAATGCATAGATAAGAAGCGTTTTCTTCCCTACCTAACGCGTGAACCAGAACCATGGGAGCTGTAGTCAATAAAACACAGCTCGCGCAGAGCTAGTTGGGCATCATTAAACAGCAACCCCCGCTACTGCCTCAGCGCATTTAATGCCGTCTAATGCGGCTGATATAATACCTCCTGCATAGCCAGCACCCTCGGCACATGGGTAAAGACCGGCAATATCAGGGTGCTGTAAGTCACCCTCATTGCGGGGTATCCGAAGCGGGCTACTGGTGCGTGTTTCGAAGCCTATCAATCCCGCCTCTTCTGTAATATAGCCGTGCATGCCTTTTCCAAATTTACGCAAACCTACCTGCATACGAGACACGATGAAACTAGGCATCACTTCGTGAAGTGGCGAAGTAGTCAAGCCGGGAAAATAGCTTGTTGACGGGAGACTAGAGGAAACTCTTTCTCCCAAAAAATCTGTGACTCGTTGACCTGGTGCTTTTTGCTTACCTCCACCGTGCACTGAGGCCGCTATCTCGAGCGTTTTTTGAAAGGCCATACCTGCGAGGATGCCATGCTCCCTATCAAAATCACGCGTATCATCAGGATCAACGCTTACAACCATACCACTATTGGCATATGCTGAATCTCTGCGCGACAAGGACATACCATTAACCACTACCTCATCGTTCTCGGTTGCAGCCGGCACAATAAAACCACCAGGACACATACAAAACGAGTGCACCCCCCTACCGCCTATCTTGCAAGCCAAGCGATAGCTAGCAGCTGGCAAAATACGTGGTCGCTCCTGCCCCCTTTGATAATGATACTGGATGCTGTCGATCAAAGGCTGCGGATGTTCAATACGAACACCCACAGCGAAGGTCTTCTGCTCCATTAGAATATTTTGCTGTGCCAAAAGTTGATAGATATCCCGTGCACTATGCCCAGTTGCAAGAATAACAGAATCAGCAAGAAACTCTCTGCCATCTGCAGTAACAACCCCGCGCATCACCTTGCCATTATTGGAGGTCATAAGCTCAACTACCTTAGTCTCAAAATGCACTTCTCCACCTGCATCCCTTATGCTTGCACGCATAGCTTTGACCACATTGGGCAACAAATTTGATCCAATATGAGGGTGTGCATCCACGAGGATTCTAGCTGGAGCTCCATGAGCAACAAATGTCTCATAAACATCACGCACTGGGCCTCGTTTTGTCGCTCTCGTGTAGAGCTTACCATCAGAAAAAGTGCCTGCGCCGCCTTCACCAAAGCAATAATTTGAATCCTCTATCACCCTACCCTCTCTCAAGATGGGAGCCAAATCAAAACGACGAGCGGATGCATCCTTACCTCGCTCTATGATGATAGGCTTAAACCCGAGCTCCAAAGCCTTCAAGGCTGCAAACATTCCAGCCGGTCCACAGCCAACGATGACAATACGCTTAGCTGTTGGGTTAACTTTAGGATAAACAGGCTCATATACAGGATCAGCGGGTAAATCCATACCAACTGCCACCTCAATCCTAAGCTGAGCTTTGATGTCTTTTTGCCTGGCGTCAATAGAGTGCTTCCGCAGGCGCACCTCCCTGATCTGCTTGGGGTGAATACGCAACTTTCTGGCTACCTTCTTGCGCCAATAAGATTCGTCCTCGGAGCGATCAATCGCAACGATAATGTCCACAGTCTCGATGCGATTCATAGCGAAATGAACTCAAAGTTACTATGCAAGAGCAAGCTTCCCCCCCTTGGAATCCACATTGACGAATGTTACAGTAGTCGAAAAAATAGGACCATTTGATTGCACATCATTTCCATTTACAGTCACACCATAACTAACCGAGGTCACTCCAACCCGCGTTTTTTGACAATCAATTTCCAAAATCACCCCTTCTGCTACGCCATTACGGAATTCGACGTGATCCATGCCTACTGTGACAAAGCGACAATTAGGATAATCAAGACTGGCAGCAATCCAGCATGCCTCGTCAATCCAGCTGATCATTTTTCCGCCAAACAAAAAACCATACTGGTTCAAATCCCCTGGCATAACAAGACGGTGTGTTTTCATGAATTTTGCGAGCTATTTAACTAAGCCTTAGAAATTTCAATACGCTTATATCGTGAATTACCAGAGGGCGAACTTGATACCACACCTTCGATATCAGCCAATGCATTATGAGCTAATCGACGGTAATAAGCATTTAATGGCTTTAACTTTCTTGGCTTTCCGTCCTCAATAACCTGTTGGGCAAGTTCTCGAATGGACTCGAGCATTCTCTGTTCTTGATTAGCCCGATAATGATCACAATCCACTTTTACCCGTGGCGCATCAGGATAATGTTTCGTCAAAATTCTATTAGTTAAATATTGGAGATCCTCCAAACGGTCTCCATGTTTACCGATCAGGTGTGCGCCCTCGTCCGTCTTAATGTTGATGCATGGACCATCTTTTTCTTCAGACATGTCCAACTCAGCGTCAAATCCGAGTTTATCTAGCATGCTTTTGAGTATCTTTCCTG
>JBNABE010000198.1:0-2868 GCA_049631945.1 Akkermansiaceae bacterium | reverse complement strand
AGCGCAAAAAGCCCTGACCCGCTTCGCCAAAAGCATCTCCCGGAACAGCAGCGACGTTCTCGGCATCTAAAAGCTGGGTAGCAAACTGCTTACTGGTAAGTCCTGTCTGGCTAATGTCAGGGAATACATAAAACGCACCACCTGGTGCATGGCAGTCGATACGCATATCATTTAGGCGCTTAACAGTGAAATCTCTCCGATGATGATAGCTTTCACGCATTTCATTCATGGCGGCATCGCCGTTTTGAAGTGCCTCAAGTGCAGCAGCCTGACTGGTAATGGGAGCACAAAGCATTGCATATTGATGAATTTTCATCATCGCTTCGATGAGCGGTGCCGGAGCACACGCATAGCCAAGCCGGAAGCCAGTCATCGAGTATGCCTTGGAAAAACCATGCAAAAGTATAGTGCGCTCTCTCATTCCTGGCAGTGCCGCGATCGACGTGTGCTCCTTATTATCGTAGCGCAATTCAGAATAAATTTCATCGGTAATAACGATGAGATCATGCTTGATACATAGTGCGGCGATCTTCTCGAGCTCATCTTCAGGCATCACCGCCCCGGTTGGATTGGTCGGGAAATTCAGCATCAAAACCCGGGATTTTGGGGTGATTGCGGCTTCCAGCATATCAGCCTTGAGGGCAAAGTCATGCTGTTTGCTCGTTGCGACATCTACCCCAACACCATAGGCTAGGCTGATACTGGGCAGGTAAGAAACGTAGCATGGCGAATGGTAAATAACTTCATCACCGGGATCAATCAGCGCACGCAGAGCCAGATCAATAGCCTCAGACACTCCGACAGTGATCAAGACTTCAGCGCTCGCATCATAATCTACATGAAAAAAATCATCCACATAGCGGCTAATCTCCTTGCGCAGGCTAAGAAGCCCTAGGTTCGAGGTGTAACTTGTATGGCCCTTCTCAAGCGAATAGATGGCCGCCTCGCGTATGTGCCATGGTGTTGCAAAATCTGGCTCCCCCACACCGAGAGAGATAACGTCATCTCGCCCTTGTACAAGCTCGAAGAAGTCGCGAATACCCGACCTTGCTATACCCGCCACTTGACGGGAAATTTTACCAGAATAGTCCATTTTCAATTGTAATTATGGGCTAACGGGGAGCCTGCCTTCTAGTTCCTCTGCCTCGAAGATGAAGCCCTTTTCCTTGTAGGCCTTGAGGCGAAAATGAGTAGCGGTCGAGAGCACGCCATCAAGTGTGCTGAGTTTCTGGGAGACAAAACTCGCTACCTCTCTGAGATCTTTGCCTGCGACAACTACCATCAAGTCATATCCCCCACTTGCTAAGTAACAAGACACTACCTGATCAAAACGAGCAATTCGCATGGCTAGACGATCAAATCCTCCGCCGCGTTCAGGTGTTACCGTAACTTCAATAAAGGCGGTAACCCCAGCCTCACCGGCCTTATCTTCATCGACAACAGCCTGATAGCCCAGAATGGTGCCATCTTTTTCCCATGCATCAATACGCGCCCTCACTTCATCCGTAGATAAATTTAGAGTTTCGGCCAGCTCAGCATCTGAATAGCGAGCTTTTGACTGCAGCAGTGTAAGTAATGGATCTTTCATGCGGGGCAATGCATGCCATAAAAACGATCAATCGCCTAGACAAATACCAAGCGCACGTGCGGTATCCACCATTTCACTCTCAGGATCTACTAGCCTTAGTTTGTGAACAGCTTGTTCGATTGGTACAGAGCCCACGTGGTATGCCTCATAACTTACCATCCTGCCGAATTGACCGGCTTCGATGAGCTTCACCGCCTTCACGCCAAAACGTGCACCGAGAATACGATCAATGGCCGTTGGCGAGCCTCCGCGCTGAAGATGCCCCAGAACACATGAACGAGTCTCTTTGCCGGTTTTGTCACTCAACTGCTCTGCGACAATATCCCCGACACCTCCAAGAGTAACCTCGCTGGCTCCACCTTGTTTCTTGGTGATCAACTTGCCACCAGAAATACGAGCTCCCTCTGCAACCACCACCAGAGAGCTGCGCTTACCATCTTTTTCGCGTTCATTGATAAAGTCGGCAACCTTATCAATATCAAAATCAATTTCTGGAATTAACACTGCGTGTGCACCACCGGCAATACCACCCCACAAGGCAATCCACCCTGCGTGACGGCCCATCACTTCCAACACCATAACACGCTTGTGACTCTGACCGGTTGTTTGGAGTCTATCCAAAGCATCAACGACAGAGGTGACCGCGCTATCAAAACCAAAGGTCATTGCAGTAGCTTGTAGATCATTATCAATCGTCTTGGGCACGCCTACCACATTGAAGCCCTCTTGGTTCATTTGCAGAGCTGTCGTCAATGAACCATCGCCACCTATGACAATGATTGCCTCGATACCGAGGTTGTTCACATTATCTCGAGCAGCATCAATAATCTTCCTCGGTATTTTGGCAATATCGCCTTCGCCGACCTTCGCCGCAAAATGACCTTTGTTGGTGGTGCCTAAAATAGTGCCCCCCAACTTAGCGATGCCTATGGTGTCATTGGGGCTGAGCTTGAGGTAATCCCCACCCTCTGGCAACAAGCCTTCAAAGCCATCAATAAATCCATAGACTTCCCAGCCAAGCTTGTCAGCCGCTCCTACCACACCGTTAATGACTGCATTCAGTCCGGGGCAATCACCCCCACTGTTTAAAACTCCTATTTTCATGTTTAAATGTACCTTTCGCTTTGAGCCGCCATATGCGGGCCAAATATTGCATTGTGAATTGTTATCGTAATGAGCGTGAGCGAGGCCATACTAGAGGCGCGGCACAGTCAGCAGCTCTTTTCTCTTTGCAGAGACAATAAAGCCCCCTGCTGCCCACTGATCATATAATGGCCATG
>JBNABE010000197.1:0-2901 GCA_049631945.1 Akkermansiaceae bacterium | reverse complement strand
TTTAGCCGTTGAGATGGCGAGCATCCATGACGGAGAGATCGTCAACGCTGACGCTTATCAGCTCTACAAAGGCTTAGAAATCATTTCCGCAGCACCGAGCAAGGTAGAACTGGCGCAGACTCCGCACCATCTCTACGGCGTTTTACACCCAAGTGAATTGTGCGATGCGATGCAATTTCGAACCATGGCACTCTCCAAGATTCAAGAAATTAAGTCTCGTGGTAAAACAGCCATTATCACAGGCGGCTCTGGACTTTACCTCAAGTTTCTCAGTCATGGCCCGTCTGCCGTTCCGTCAAGCAATGAGTCCCTGCGTAAAGAGCTCGAGAATGATAGCGATGAAATATTGATTCGGAGACTTAGTAAACTAGACCCAGAGGGCGCAGCGGCGACCAATCTGAAGAACAGGCGTTATGTCATTCGCGCCTTGGAAATTTGTATTCTCAGCGGACGTAAAATGTCTGAGGTGAAAAGTGACTGGAAAAAAAAGAACAAGCAAATTGAGGCAGGTCTGCGCGGAGTCTACCTGCAATGGGATAGAGATCGATTAAGAGAGCGTATTAATATAAGAGCCGCCCAAATGATCAATGATGGAGCAGTCGATGAAGTGGCCAATCTGGAAACTACCTCTGCTACTTGCGAAAAGGCTATCGGCATACCTCAGATAAGGTCATACTTGAAGGGTGATATAACTATCGATGAATGCAGGGACAAGATAGCTGCGGCAACTCGCCAATATGCGAAAAGGCAACGCACGTGGTTTGGTAAAGAAAATTGGCTTATCCCCTGTCCTGTTGATGAGAACACCGGAATGCTAGAGCTCGCCTCCGAGCTGAGTCAAAAGCTTGGAGTCGATTAGTCGGCATCCTCTTTGACATCACAGTATTTGCCCAACACAAGAGCGGCCAAATGCTTAGGCACTAACTTTGCTGCGTAGCCTGTCGCTATTACCGATATACCTGCAAGTATACTGAATTGAATGCTGTGAGGGATATCAAATTTAGCCATCAAGCCTTGGCTTGCAACGGCGAGAAGTCCAGACAGGCAGTCAAGCAAGTTCAAGCCTGCGATAATTCGGCCGCGTTTATGAGGCGGGCAGACATCCTGTAGATAAGCATTAAGTGGAACTAATAAGGTCGCCCCTCCCGCACCAGCAACAGCGATCCAGACTCTAATCCATGTCGACTCTATGGGCGTCATGGCAAGCGCAATAGAGCCCAAGACCATCATCAAACCGCCAATTGGAACAAGGCCCAACTGGATGTCTTTCCTGCATATGATGGAGCTAATTAAACCACCGATTGCAATGCCGCCACTGGCAGCAAACATAAGCCATGCGATATCCGTGCCGAACCCAAGTCCACCACCCGTTGTGTTTTTACCTATTTGAATTGCTGCAAGATTCAAAAAACCAGCAAACCCCCAAAAAAAAGCGATTCCAACCGAGCTCAATCTGATTCGCCTATCCTGCCATAGATCTCTCAACTGAGAAAAATGCTCCCAGAAGATTTTCACCTCAAAGTTTCTTTTGCCCATCGCTGGCTTTTTCTCAATTCCATAGGAGAGCAAGATGGTGGGAATTGTTGCCAATGTGATAATCAGCAAGGGGCCGAAGGCGGCCTCCCACCCATTAGATGGATCTCCCGGCTTGTCGTATTCGAGGCGAAGCAGGTTGACGTCAAACCACCAACTCGAAAGCACCTGCCCTACGCAAACTGCAAGCACAACGGACATCTCTAAAATACCACTGGCAAAACCCAAACGATCGTGACCCACCAGCTCCTTAACGATACCCCTTTTGGCGGGACTGAGAATAACAGATTCTACCGAAAGCAAGAAAAAGCCAAAAACTGCGAGCCACAAATTATGATAATAAATAGCTGAGAGTATTGAGAGGAAAACGGCTAGCTGCAAAAAAATAGCACCTCGAATGACGCTAGTCTTACTATAACGATCAGATAGCCAACCTGCAATAGGAGCAAACAAAATGAACGGCAGGACAATCAGAGAGCCGAGCACATATTCAAGGCCACTAGCAGCAGGCAGGTTACTCGTGCTTACCAGTAACGCCCCCAGTGGTATGAGTAGAAACTGAGCTGCCTTATCGTTAAAGGCATTTTGTGTTTGCAGAATAAATAAGCTATAAAACGACGCCCAATTACGGCGCGATGGTAGAACTTGATTCTGTGATGCAGGCACCATGTATTCATGACAGGTATGTCATGAAATGCGAGCCTATCATTTATACTTTTTCTAAGCCTTCCATTACTCGGCATCTTGGACACTCCTTACTCAAACCGTTGTCTGCAGCTCGTAGGTCTTTGTCTTACGAGCTTGCAATGAGAGTCATTGCTTTATACTGAATGACGGTCTGCTAAACTATCTAGTGACTATGAATCTCCTAAAGCATTTCCTCTTAACCGCGCTCGCTGCTTTTTGCTGCATTCAATGCAGCGGACCCTCAAGCCCCAACGGCCTGCAACAACAACCCTATAAGGCACTGCATGTTAATCCATTCGAGCCCGGCAACTATCACCATTTTCGTGCTCAGGAAGGTTACCCCAGAAATTATGCTATTTGGAAAAACAAAAAGGTTCTGTCACAAACGAACGAATCAAATTCCAGCATTCGAATCGACCTATCTGAACAGCGGGGGTATCTGATGAATGATAGCCAATTAGCCATGGACTACCCTGTTGCGACTGGCCGGTCTGATTTCCCCACCCCGCCAGGGAAATACATGGTGCTTGAAAAAATAGAATCGGGCAAACGCTCAGCTACTTATGGCAAGATTTACGATGCTGAGGGCGAATGCATTAATGCAGACGCAGACAGCAGAAAAGACCCTGTCCCCCCCGGAGGAAAATATGTCGGAGCGGAGATGCCATACTGGATGCGTAT
>JBNABE010000196.1:0-2930 GCA_049631945.1 Akkermansiaceae bacterium | reverse complement strand
CTTGGCAGTTTTGATGGCGGCCTTTTTGCTGTTTTTGGCGGTTATTTATGGTGCCCGATCACTAGGATACAACCTAGATAAGGTTGCGGAGATGCCGGCCAGAACGGTTGTCTATGCCAGAGATGGTCGCAGTGAGATCGGAAGATTGCATGGTGATAACAGATACCTTGTTCGATATGACCAAGTGGCTGATGAATTTAAGGACGCTCTAATATCACGAGAGGATGCCCGTTTTTATAGTCATTTCGGCATTGATATCAAAGGGGTCATAAGAGCAACGGTGGAGAATATTAAGCGTCGTCGTTTTGCTCAAGGGGCCTCGACAATCAGTATTCAGTTGGCTGAAAATACATGGTTTCCACCTGATTCGGGAAAGAAAAAGTCGTCACTAGATCTCATCGATCAAAAGCTTCTTGAAATGGCACTAGCATGGAGAATTGAGAGACGTTACGACAAGTCGAAGATACTGGAGCATTACATGAATCGTATTTTCTGGGGGCATTCTATTCGGGGCGTGGAGTCAGCTTCTCGAACTTATTTTGAAAAGCCTGCAAGTCGCTTGACTCTGTCCGAGGCTGCTATGTTGGCCGGTATTATCAGGGGGCCGAATGCCTTTTCTCCTTTCAAAAATATCGAAGCTGCCACCCGTGAGCGAGATGTTACCTTGGGCCGAATGGTAAATTATGGGCACATCACTGAGGCGCAAGCTGAGGTGGCAAAACGCCAGGAGTTGAGTGTACGGCCTGTATATCGCCGCGTTGTTCTCGATAGCTACGTTATGGATGCTGTGCGTCGTGAGTTGGACCGCATTCTTGAAGAGCATAACATAGAGTATGGCGGGCTTACGGTGATAACGACTGTTGATCATACCATACAGCGTGCGGCAGAGCTCTCTCTGGAGCGCAATCTTGCAAGCGTAGAACGCACCCCAGGATACTGGCATCAAACACGTAAAAAATGGCAAAGTTTACCTGCCAAAAAACGTGGTAGGCCAGCATATGTGCAAGGCGCGTGTGTCGTGATCGAAAACCGTACGGGTGCCGTTCTCTCTGTGGTTGGCGGCAGGGATGCTAATGAGTCCAAATACAACCGAGCAATTCAAGCAAAGCGTCAAATTGGATCATTGTTTAAACCTTTCGTCTATCTTGCGGCTTTTAACCGAGGCCTAATGCCGAAAACCTGGATACCTGATGGGCCGATTCGACCCGGTGAGATTGATGGAGCGCCTCGCTCATGGTCACCAGCAAACTCAGATGGTAAGTTTGGCGATTTTATCACGGCAGAGGATGCACTTGTAAGGTCTCGAAATACTTCCTCGGTGAGGGTGGGCAATTTTGCAGGGCTCAAAGGAGTTAACCAGACGGCTGTCGACGTTGGTTTTATTCAGGGTATTCCAAATAATCCATCAAGTTACTTGGGCACTTGGGAGGCGACTCCTTGGCAGGTGGCAAGTGCATACACAGTTTTCCCAAACAATGGAGAATGGTATAGGCCCTATATTATACAGGAAATACGTAATGCCTCAGGCGAACGCGTCTATCCTGGCAAGGGGGATTCAGGTAAGTTGGTAATTAGCGCAGCCGTTCCGGGTGCAACGTGGAGTGTTTCCAATACTTTGCAGCAAGTTGTCGATCGTGGTACGGGTAACCGAGTCAGAATGTTAGGTTACAAGGCACCATGTGCTGGAAAAACGGGAACGACTGATGATTACAAAGATGCATGGTTTGCAGGCTACACTGACACGCTCACTTGTGCCGTTTGGGTGGGAATGGATCGGCCCAAAAAAATCATAAATCGAGGTTACGGTTCTACCCTAGCCGCGCCGATTTGGACCGATGTCATGAAGACCGCGGGGCAACTTGGCTATGCAACGCCCAAGTTCAGACCCTTCCAGCTCCAGCAGGCAGATTTATGCCGCTGGTCTGCAAAACGTGCTACTCAAGGATGTGATTCTCACAGGGCAGCCTACAGGGCTTACGTTCCTGCCGATATGCTACCGGCCGATAATGATTTTTGCACGGTTCATCCTCTGAGGGCTGTTGCTCCTCCGCGTCCAAGAAGGTAAAGTCACGAGTTGACTCTTCTCCAAGGTATCCAATTTTTCAGCTATGATAGATGTCCTTATTCATTCACCATTTGCCCTAGAGACTGGACAGGGAAATTCGGTGACAGCTGAGCGCATGCAGATGGTGCTGAGCGGCGCTGATATTGAGGCTCAGATTGAGACGGTAAATTATCAGGGTGCTAATGCGAAATGCCTAGTCGCTCTCAATGCTTGGCGAAGTGCAGCTACAGTGGCTGAGTTTGATCGGCAGCATCCTGACCGTCAGATAATAATCTTGGTGACGGGGTCAGATATCAATCACCCCGAGATGGAAGATGAATGCTCAGATACAAGGATAACGATGAAGCGAGCTGACGTATTGGTCACGTTGCACGATGCCGATCTGAACGCACTGCCAGAGAGCTTACAGCAGAAATCGATATGTATTTATCCTAGCGTTAGTTTGCCAGCTGGAGTCAAGTGCATGGCATCAGAAGGAAGTCGCTTTGAGGTGGTCATGGCTGGTAATCTACGTGCTGTTAAAAACCCCGAACTTGCTGTTGAGCTCGCTGCGAGGCTTCCAGATGATTCGCCTATTTTTATCACCAGCTACGGCGAGGCATCGGCGCAGCTAGCAAGTAAAATGTCTCGTGCTAATGCCGATTATCGGCATTTTAATTGGTATGGCAAATTAGACCATACCAGTTTGATCGAAAAAATGGCATCAGCACAGTTATTGTTGAATACCTCGACAGTAGAGGGCGGGGCTAATGCGATTTGCGAAGCTGTGACCATGGGCTTGCCTGTCATTGCGAGTGATATTAGGGGTAATGTTGGCATGCTCGGAGAAGAATACCCGGGCTTATTCCCCAGTGAGGATGCGCAG
>JBNABE010000195.1:0-2948 GCA_049631945.1 Akkermansiaceae bacterium | reverse complement strand
GTTCGCCAAACCCTGTCCACTGGGATTGGATACACCCCATGGGGGAGGCTTCGGACCCTCTGATATCGGCCCGCGCTGAATCTCCAGCCCAACGTGCGCGGTGTGCGGGGCGCGGCGCAGGGCGCGGGCGGTGCGCACAGGCGTACACACTGGGGAAGGGCACGGGCACCCCGGGGAAGGGCGCGGGGCACGGGGCGCTGTGTGCGGGGCGCACGGCGCGGAACACGAGGCGCGGGCTCAGCAGTCAAGAAGGCTGAGTTGTAACGTGGGGAATTACAATGCGCTCGAATGATGAGCCGCAAGTTTGGCTAGGATGGATTTCTGGGCATGTAGGCGATTTTCTGCCTGCTGAAATATGACATCGGCATAAGATTCTAGGACTTCCTCGGTGATCTCTTTGCCTCGATAAGCGGGAAGACAGTGGAGCACAATGTGGGATGGATTCGCATGCTTGAGTAGCTCGGAATTTACTTGGTAGTTGTCAAATTGAGCCTCTTTCTCAGCTTGATCTTCTTGGCCCATGGATAGCCAAACGTCTGTGTTGATAACATCGGAGCCAGCGACGGCTTCGACTGGGTCAGTGTGTAAGCTAATGTTGGATGATCCCAGGCGGTTCATGTAACTTTCTGATGGTAGACAGTCTGCCGGAGCAGCGATCGCCAGATGAAAGTTGAGCTGCTTGGCAGCCCACATCCACGACCTCGACATATTGTTGAAGCCGTCACCAACAAAAGCAATTTTCTTATTTTCCCATGTGCCAAGGCGCTCGCGAATAGTCAGTAGGTCAGCAAGTATTTGGCATGGGTGGGCATCATCGGTGAGCGCGTTGATGGTAGGGATGTCGGAATACTCTGCAAAATCAAGGACGTCTTGTTGGGCAAAGGTCCGAATGATAGCACCGTGAACCATTCGTCCCATCACGCGAGCGGTGTCCTTAATGGGCTCGCCTCGTCCTAATTGAATGTCATTAGATGATAGGAACATGACGGATCCTCCGAGCTCACGAACGCCAACTTCGAAAGACACGCGTGTCCGAGTTGAGGCCTTAGTGAAAATCATTGCCCAAGTTTGCCCCTGAAGCGGCTTGTGTTCATGAGTCCCTTTCTCGCGCTCGTTTTTAAGCGTTGCGGCATGATCTATAAGTTTCCAGATCAGGTCTTTGGAGAGTTCTTCGATTGAGAGTAAATGTGTCATGTAATTAAATGAGAAGAGGGGAATAGACGTGGAGATCTATAAGCTGTCGATTGTGTTTTTGAGTATTTTTAGTGCTTGGTCGATTTCGTCGTCAGAAACATTGAGGGGAGGGAGCCAACGCAAGGTATCGCTACCTGCGGGGACGGTCAGCAGACCGTTTTTCATGAGTGCTTTGCAGAGCTGTAGAGCAGGGGTCATGTTGTCATCACACGGGATGGTGTCGGCATTCAGAGCGAAGCCAAGCAGCAGCCCCTTGCCCCGTATGTCCGTAATGCTGGGGTGCTGCCATGATTCTACCTCTTTACGTATGCGTTTTTCTTGCCGAGCTGCGTTTGCTGGGAGATTTGACGCTGATATCTCATGAAGAACAGAGAGGGATGCAGCGCAAGCGAGAGGATTACCACCGTAAGTTGATCCATGTGAGCCCGCATTCATTAATGCTGAAAGTGGGGTGCCTTTGTCATCAATGATTCGGTCGCTTGTCCAAAAAGCTCCAATAGGAAAACCTCCTCCAAGGCTTTTGGCCCATGAGATGGTGTCAGGCTCTAATTCAGGACAAAAAGCCTGCCAGCCGTTTAATGTGCCGGTTCTTCCTAGGCCACATTGAACTTCATCAAGCATAAGCAATAAGTCGTTTTCCCTACAGAGTCTATTGACGCAGTGTAAAAACTCAGGAGTGACCTCATTGATGCCTCCTTCACCTTGAATTGGTTCAAGCATGATGCCGGCGGTGATGTCACTAATTGCATTTGTTAGAGCGTCGATATCGTTGAGTGGAACATACCGAAAGCCTGGGAGCATTGGGTCAAATCCTTGTTGGATTTTGCTTTGCGCTGTAGCTGCCATGGAGCCAAGTGTCCTGCCATGAAATGAATTGTTGAATGTGATGACCTCGTAGCGAGGCTCGCCAGACTGGTTGGGGCGTGCATGTCCGAATCGTCTCGCAGTCTTGATCATTCCATCATTTGCTTCAGCTCCTGAATTTGAGAAAAACACCTTTCCGGGAATTTTGACGAACTCCTCTACGATGGTGGTTGCCAATTCTTGTTGTAGAGGGATTTGGTAAAGGTTGGAGCAATGCATTAGTATCGCAGATTGCTTCGCGATGGCGTTTGTTAATGTGGGGTGACAGTGGCCGATGCTGCATGTGGCGATACCTGAACAAAAATCCAAGTAGCGGTTATCTTCATTGTCCCAAAGCCATGTGCCTTCGCCTTTCACGATCGTGATAGGGAAACTGGCATAGGTGGCAAGGACATGTGACATGATGGTATTTCTAGGTTTAAAATTATAAAATCCAAGTGCGAAACAAGGCAGTTGCTCATATTCTTTGATTTGAGGTTTGGCATTTAATGTATTGGTATTAGGTTGGTGTTGCCGCTCCCCGGACGATCGCAGTTGCTCTTACAGAGTATTTGAGGAAAGTCCGGACGCTATAGGGCAGCGCGCCTTGTGAATAACAGGGGACGGTCGGTTCAAGCCGGTCGGACGGAAAGTGCAGCAGAAAGTAAACCGCCGTTGTCTCTCAGGAGGCTAGGGTAAGGGTGAAAAGGTGGGGTAAGAGCCCACCGCTGTTCAAGCAATTGAACGGGCATGGTAAACCCAATCCGATGCAAGACGAAATAGGAAACCGGGCTGCCCGTCTATGGTTTCGGGTACGTCGCACCCTGCTTCGGCAGGGATTCAACCTTTGCTGGTTGGATAGATAAATGAATGACGATCGTTAAAATTTTTTAATGATTACAGAATCCGGC
>JBNABE010000194.1:0-3006 GCA_049631945.1 Akkermansiaceae bacterium | reverse complement strand
CTCTCGCAAAGCCTTCTCGGCCCACGCCTTAATGCCAGAGCCCGACCCACCTGTGGCGGGCCGGGCTCTGGCAGAGGGAGTGGGATTCGAACCCACGGTAGGCGATAAACCTACACTCGATTTCGAGTCGAGCGCCTTAAACCGGACTCAGCCATCCCTCCGTATATGCAGAAATCAAAATCTTTTGGGCATTAGGCCCAATGACTCATCGCCTTAAGGCCTTCGAGCCTCGCTTGAATCTCCTCCTCGGTAACAGACTCAAGTCTGCGTGTGGAAAAATCTTCACAAGTAAAACTCGCGAGAATGGAACCTCGCAAAATAGCATCTCTAATCTGATCAAAGGAAAAATCTGTGCCGCCTACAGATGCGAGATACCCCCCCATTGCGCCGAGGAAGGTGTCCCCTGCTCCGGTAGGATCAACAATTTCACGCAGTGGCCATGCATGAAAACGGAAAATAGAACTATCTGGCCCGAAAAGAATCGCACCGAACTCACCCAGCTTAATGACAACGTAGCGAGGTCCTTTTTCAAGGAGCTTCTCACCTGCTAGGATCAAGTTATTCACTCCTGCATATTCACGTGCCTCACCTTCGTTAATCACTAGCAAATCGATACGCTGCATCACTTCGTCAAGTCTATCGCTAGCAATCTCAATCCAGAGATCCATGGTGTCAGCAATGACGAATTTTTCAGCAGCCGTGCACTGGTCAAGCATTTGAACTTGGTTGTCAGGAGACATATTTGCTGGCACAACAATACGGCTATCAGAAATTTCGGCAGGGACATCCACATGCCAGCTTTCCAATACATTGAGTCCTACTCGATGAGTCGTGCGGTCATTCATGTTTTCATGATATTCACCGGTCCAGGTAAAGGACTCCCCCTCAGATCGCGCCACGCCCGTTAATGAAACCCCGCGATTCTCCAGCATGCTGAGATGCTGTTCTGGGTAATCGTGCCCGACGACACCCACCAAATGGGCTGGCTTGCAAAAATAGCTCGCAGATAAGGACGCATACGCTGCGGAGCCACCCAGCAGGTTTTCAGCTTTAGCGCTGGGAGTTGAGACATTGTCAATGGCGATGGTTCCGCCGATAATAATAGACATAATAAATAAGGGTTGCGATTGGCCTGCGTCAATGAGCTCTGAGCTGTGTAACAACTTGCTCCGTGGCTTTAGTAATGTTTTCGGCCTGCAGTAGCGCAGAAACAATGACCACACGACGTGCCCCTGAGGCAAGAACCAATTCTAAATTTTGCGGTTTGATACCCCCGATACAAAATACAGGAATCTTGCTACCGATCTCTTTTTCCACCTGCGATACCTGCTCGATACCAATTCCAGGGCGCCCCTCCTTCGTCGGCGTTGGAAACAGCGGGCCAAAGCCAATATAATCAAAATCTTCCTCCAACGCAGCTCGAGCTTGGCAAAGTGAGTGGGTCGATCTGCCGACCAGCATATGATCTCCAACAATCTTCCTTACTTCCTCCAGCGAGCCATCATCTTGCCCTATATGTAGACCCGTGGCATTGAGCTCAAGGGCTGCCTCAGCAAAGTCGTTGATAACAAAAGCAACGCCATGGGCCTCACACTTTTCAGCGAGTTGTGGCAGGTGCTCACGCACGAGTTTGATCACACCGCCACAATCGTAACCTTTTGCACGCAACTGTAAGACGCCGACCCCACCAGAGAGAAGTTCATCTGCCACACGACCCATTTGGTCGGGTGGCACATAGCCAGCATCTACGATTCCATAGAGTAATCCCTCAATACGCCTACGCCCTGATTTCATTGTCTGTTTTACCACCGGCACTGCAGTAGCCCTAAATCATGAAGCATCAATGATAAATGCTAAATTCAATTGCCATCATGCTCGTCCTCGGCTATCACCCCGAGAAATACGCACTTTCACTAAAGATCATTAACTACAGACATATGGCTGATTCATCATCTAATCCAACTCAAGACACGGGTGCTCCCATCGCAGAAATCGATTTGGGACCTAGCAAGCTCGATCAATTCTTGGAAAACAACCAAACCAAGCTCATCATTCTGGCTATCCTCGCTGGAATTGGTGTTGTCGCCTACGTCATCTATGATGGACTTGCCCAGGCTAAAGCCAATGATGCTGGTGCTGCACTTCTGTCCTCTCAACAATCCGATGATTACGAAAAAGTCATCAAGACATGGCCTGAAAGTAATGCTGCAGCCAGCGCCCGCCTTCTGCTTGCCGACATTCAATGGTCTAATTCCGAAGATGATTCTATTGCTACGCTTGAGGCATTTATTGCCGCCCACCCGGAGCACCCCTCCATTGGCACAGCAAAAACAAGCCTTGGCCTGCGCTTACTGGATCAGGGTAAAACCGACGAAGCTCGTGAAATCCTGACTGAAGTCGCTGAGAACAATAGCTACAGCTACATCGCCCCTATGGCTGCAATCGCATTAGGAGACATCTCCAAAGCTGCCGGCAACACAGCTCAGGCAAGCGAGTGGTATGAAAAGGCCCAACTGGATGAAGCAGGCTATGGTAATGCATTCCAAAGCCTAGCGTCTGCTCGACTGATCTTGGTGAATGCGAAGCCACCGCAAAAGATAAAACCTACTTTACCAAAAACAGAGACACAAAAACTCACTCCGCTCAAACTTGAGGCACCAGACACCTCTGCCGCACCTGCAGGTGATCCTACTTCGACGACGCAAGACGCCCCTGCTACTGAACAGATACCAGCAGAAGATCCACCCAAGCCAGCGCCCGCCGATCCAGCTTCCAAAAAAGCAGAATAATTCGAAAGGAAGTCCGAGTTTTTTGCGTTTTCCCTTGTGTGTAATGAGCTTTTGCTTTCAATTCTAGAACCAACCCAAAAACGTCACCGTGTTTCAAAAAGTAATAGGACAAAAACCAGAATCCGACATCGTATCCACCGGACCCTCCTCCCCTAGCGAAGCGGCTCCCAGCTCCAAGCCAACCGCACCCAAATCCCAGAGTAGTGCCCCTGCTTCA
>JBNABE010000193.1:0-3088 GCA_049631945.1 Akkermansiaceae bacterium | reverse complement strand
TTGAATGTGGAGCTGTTGTATTGGGCTACAACGAAGGCACTGCCCGCGGTGAAGGAATCAGAAATGGTGAAGTAGTCATTACCATCAAAACGAACGACCGACAGACCGTTCTGTGCGTTGAGTACGACCTCTGGGTTTCCAACATTTGTTGCGTCGTGGTTGTTCGTGGTAGTGGCTACGAGAGGTTGGGAGTGAGAGATGTCTTCCCAGGTGGTAATGGCTCCTGCGGTGGTGAACTCGGATGCGTCGAGGCGAAGACTCATGGATGCGGCTTGACTGCTCATGCTGGTAGCGAGCATGAGTGTAAATAAGGTGGATATATTTTTCATATTGGAGTAGATTGAAGGTTTAGTTCTCTTAATATTTAATAATTATTTCATTTAACATGCTAATAATGACACATTAATTTAAAATTGAATATGCCCTTTTTGGGGGGTAGGGCTGAAATATCACAAATTTGATGATTACTAGCGCCTAAACTCGGATGTGGTCTGAAAGTTTTGGTGATGCTCCTGAACTGCTTTTCGCGGTAAGCGGGTTGTTTTTTATTATTTAATTGTCGATTCTAATTTTCATCCCCCCCGAAGCAGTCATAGACTTTGGCACGTCACATTATGTCTGAATTATCATCACCTACCATTGATCCGCCCAAGTTGATTAACCTCACGTTGCGTGATGGGCAGCAATCAACGCTGGATGCAGCGGATTGGATACTTGACCCCTGCGCATACGCCAAAGTGGTAGCAGCTTCTCAGCAGGCAGGTTTTGACGGGGTTGAGATTTCAGGTGGCCAGAGCTTTCAGATTGCGATTGGTAATGGCTATAATCCGTTCACTATTCTGAGCTCCGTAAGTCAGGCATTGAGACATCAAGGTTCAGAAAATGCGTTTGAGTTACAAATGCTTTTCCGCGGAGCTAATGCCCTAGGGTTTCGTCATTACGATCAGGATTTGTTGGAGGTAACTTTGAAGGAGTTTATTAAATGCGGGATCACGAAAATTCGTTGTTTTGATGCATTAAACGATATTGATAATCTCACCCTGCCGGAATCGGTCAAGACAGCACCCGGGCTGACCTTGGAGGGCGCGATTTGTTTCACTCATTATGCGGAGTCTCCTGATCGCTATCAGGATGCTTATTTTTGTCGCTATGCGGAGGCGTTGATTGAAGCCGGTTACAATGCGATCGCCATTAAAGACATGTCTGGGCAACTCACTGCCGAGCGGGTGGATCTTCTGGTGCCGGCTCTGTTGGAAATCCTAAAGCCACTTGGGCTTCCTTTGTCCCTGCATTGCCATTCGACTGATGCTGAGCGCTCGCGTGGAGCCATTGCGCGTGCATTACACTATGGTATAGCAGCCATTGAGACCGTTGAGGGCTCTCTGAGTGGAGGTTCGTCGCATCACCCTCTGGCGGAGGTTGCACCAGAGTTAATCTCAGATCACGCCGCGTATGAGCAGCTAGGACGCAGGGTTGAGCAGCTTTGGGGTAGGCATCCTGAGCGCAAAGATACGGAAATCGCTCCAGAGCTGAAGCAGAAGCTTTGTGCGGCTGGCGTCCCTGGGGGGGCGATGCCGTTTGTCATCCGTGACCTAAAGCAGCAAGAGCCGACGATACGAGCAAAGTACGCCAGTTCGAAGCATAGCCATGCGCAGTCCGAGCCTGTTGAGAGCTTTGCTGACGTGGTGGATCTCTTTTTAGCTGAGCTGAAAAAAGTCTGTCAAGATGCGGGTCTGCCCCTGCTGGTTACCCCAACGGCTGACATCTGTTGTAAGCAAGCGATTGCCAATTTAGCCTTTGGTGCGGATCCGTATTCAGGAGAACTCTCCGAGCGTTATCTCAGTCGTGCCGGTCAGCCAAACCCAGATCCGCGCTATGCTAAGTTGATCTTAGGATATTACGGGGAGCTGAAAGCTTATGATGGAAGTGGCAAAATTTATGGCCCGACCAAAGAAGTTCTCCATTTCTTCCAAGCCAACAACGCGCAACAACTCAATCCGATCAAGCATCATCCGTCTAAGGCAGCACCTGGTGGTGATTTACGGGAAGCACAGCAGAGTGCATGGAGCCTGATTCAGAAAAAAGGCGCTAGTGCCTTATCCTTTGCTAGTTTTGACCAGCTTACTATTTTGTATGCGCTACGACCTGCGGGTGCTCAAGCATCACACGATCCTATCGAGCAAGCGATGGGGCAATATGTCAACCGCAGTGAGCTAGCAAAGATCGATGGGCGCGGGCAAACGTTTCCCGGCTACCAAATGTTGATGCAACCCATCTTGGACTATTTGTCGGCAGATTTCATTCTCAATCCAAGCCAGCAGGCTGGTGATATTATTCAAAAGCCACTGCATCAAATAGGTCGCAATCTTTGTTGTCAGCTCTTTGATATCTACTATGAGCTACCAGTCTGGGCTCAAGCCAATCGACTGATGAGTCATCTTACCAAGTTGCTGTCCTCAGAGCATATCAGGCCAGACTTGCTAGAGGCTGTGCGCCATGTCAGTGAGAGCTTGGTGAGGCTGGACCTGCGTCCCTCGCGTCAGGAACGTGCTGACCTAACCAAGGCGCTTGCCCGCTTTGAAGAACTAACCATTGCGGAGCTCTTCCATAGCCTGGCACTGATTAATAGTTTTGTGAATGGGATCGCTAAGCACGCGACGAACCCAACCTATTATGCCCAGCGCAGCATCGGATTTACTGATTTAAAATCTTTCATTGAGCGCAGTCAAACACACGTAAAGGTAAGTCTGGACTGCCCGTGGGAAGATCATCTGCAACAGAGCATCACGGGGAAACACATTCGCTTAAAAAATGATCTAATCAGTCGGGCGGCAAGCTGGACGGCGTGAGTCCATTGATTGCGCCAAGTGATTCTTTGTTACCTGCAGCTTATGCAATAAGATCCTTCACCACGTGGCCGTGGACGTCGGTCAGTCGGTAGTCCCGGCCTTGGAAGCGGTGGGTGAGTTTCTCGTGGTCGAAGCCCAGGAGGTGCATCCAGGTGGCCTGAAGGTCGTGCACATGAACAGGATCCTTGGCGATATTGAAGCCAAGCTCATCGGATGCTCCATGAACATGACCACTCTTC
>JBNABE010000192.1:0-3097 GCA_049631945.1 Akkermansiaceae bacterium | reverse complement strand
GGCAAAATCCGGGGAGTCCTCCGGCTTCACCTTGGCCGGCCAGGAGACCATGATCGGCGTGCGGATCCCATTCTCGTAGGGGCTGGACTTCGAGCGCTGAGCGTAGCCGCCCCACAACTTCTGATTCGGGTCATCGGCATTCGTGCTCGGTGCCGCCCAGCCGTTGTCACAGATATAAAGCACCACCGTGTTCTCGGTCAGGCCACGCTCATCAATGGCCCCCAAAAGCTCACCACAGGTCTCGTCAAACCACTCGCACATGGCGTAATACCTGGCGACATCCATGGCACGTCCGGGTTTGCTGTATTTCTTCAATAGCCTTTGCGGAGGATTGTGCGGTGTGTGCGGCAGGAAGGGAGCATACCAGAGCAGGAAGGGTTTCTTTTCCGCTACCGCCATGTCGACGAAGTCGGTGATCGGCTTCAGGCCTTCCCTGCCGATCTTTAAGCCAGCATCCCCGTGACGGCCGCCGCGCATAGGATCACCGTGAGTCATGCCGTGGGTGAAGCCGCCGTCCTGGCAAGAACCCTCCCACCACTTGCCGGACTGGTGGGTGAGGTAACCGTTGGCAGTCAGTATTTTGATAAAACTGGGATGCTTGTGGAAGGCCTCACGCAGCGGCACATCGAGCTGGGCGCGCTGATTTTTCCCATCGACATCGTTGCCGGTGATCCCGTGCTCAAAGGGGTAAATGCCAGTCGCCATCGAGGCCAGAGACGGGCGGCACAAGGGGGCGGCGACGTAGCCACGCTTAAAGACCACACTGCGCTCTGCCAGCTTGTCCAAGTGGGGTGTTTTAATCTCCTCATGCCCCATGAAACCATAGTCCGTCCAGGCCTGATCGTCGCTGAGGATGAAAACAATGTTAGGTCGTGTATCCGCTGCGGCCGCGATCTGAGTCAGGGCAAGGCAAAAAAAAGTGGTGAGTTTCTTCAATCTATTCGTCATGGTATCTTGTTTCTGATCGCAGCACTCATTGGAACGCACCTGAGGGTTACGCGGCAAGCCATCACTTTGTTACAACTAGCTTAGTGGCAGATACGTTTCGGTTTTTCACAATGCCCCATAACATCGGCGCTTCGGTAGAGCGGTCCCAGGCGATGCCCTGACCGTAAAAACCCATGTTCTTCTCCGTTCTGAGATAGTTCAGCCTCCCCTTGGCATCCACATGAAGCATATACGCTTCCGAGTGATCGTGGCCAGTGGTGTAGAGCTTGCCGTCAGGCCCCCATGACCCTCCAGAACAACTCATTGATCCCCAGTTGGCCACAACCTGGGCGGGAAAGCTGTAACTTGCCTGCTCCGTGAACTTGCCATCCTGATAACGGTATTGGATGAGCCTGGTCTTGCTGTTGTGTTTGCCGTAGTGCGCATAGCACATCCACCACGTGCCATCACCCCGTCGATCAATCCAGGTCAATGATCCGTACTTCGCCGGCATTAGGACTGTCTCCACATGCTTCACCCCCTCCCCCGCCACATCAAAAATTTCAACACTGCAATCATTCTTGGCGATGGGAAATCGTGAATGAGCACAATAAAGTCTGCCCTCAAAAACCATGCCGCTGTTCAAATGCTTGAAGTGCTTCTGCTCTACCAGCTTCCTGTTCGCCTGCCATGCTGCCACCAATTTACCGCTTTGCTTGTCACACTTTTCAATGCGAGTGTTGCTGATAGCGTAAAGGTAATCCCGATCAACGGCGGCTCCTTGATTGGCTTTGATGGCAAATTGCCGGATCACCATGTTTTCTGCCACCAAGTTGCCGGCATGAAAAAACCCGAACCCGATGAGCGCATGGATCAGGCTGAGCTTGGCTCTTCTTACAGCTTTCACTATTTGCCCTCGCCTTGGCTTTTCTGACCTTTGTTCAGAGGCCAGCGGAGTTTTAATTCATACTTCGGTTTCTCCAAATCCTCTGCTTGATAGACGGTAATACTCTCACTACCAAAATCAATCTGGTACCAGTTCTTGGCCTCGTTTTGCATGCCCTTCAGATTGAGGTGATGACGGCCCTCGATATTGGCATATCCGCCCGCGTGATTATGCCCATTGAGCCACATCACCACATTGGGGAACTGGTTCAAAAGAGTCGTCATCTCCGCTGCGTTATAAAGCGTGTGCCCGCCATAGGGCTTGTGCATCGGGTAGTGACACATAATCACGGTTGGCTCATTTTTGTTGAGCGCATCAGTGAGCACCTCTTTCAGCCAGTCCATTTGTTTGGTGGATATGCCAGCACTCCAAATCCCCCGTGCAGGGCCTTTCAAGGAGTCATAATGAGCTTTGGCCTCTTTGTATGCCTCGCTCTCAATATCGTGATTGAGATGACTCATGTCACCATCAAGCACAATAAAGCGGTATCCCTTGTGAGCAAATTCATAGTAGGCCTTGTCCTTAAATCCAAATGCACGAAAGACACTTGCAGGCTTACTCAACCCATCGGCATCTTTATAAGGTACATAGTAATCATGATTTCCGAGTACTTTGTAGTTGGGCACATTGAGAGTATTCCAAGCTGCGAGTATCGCGCGCGTGTTCTTCCAACTCTTTGGTGTTGTCTCCACGGTCTGCTTGGGAAATTTCCCATACTCGATATCATCCCAGTCAATGATGTCACCCAGAACCACCCCCCAATCCAGATCACGCTTATTCCAGTGAGAGATCGCGTTTTTAATGCGTGCAATCCCCTCTCTCGGCTCGCGCGCACCTCGAGGGTCTGCATCCGCATATTGAATATCAGCAACGGCCGCTATGGAAAATGATCCTGCCTCTTTTTTCTTCTCCTCAGCCATCACCGCAACTGCTGATGATAATAAAGAACCTAGGATGAATGACCTAACGAGGGTGTATGAAGACGTTATCATGTTTGCAAAGTTACGTTGTGTACTGTGCATTTTTTCCATCAATTTGGCTAGAACGTCGTGGTTTCAAACCTTTATATAATGGCAATAGGCCCTTAGCTATTTTCGACATTCGATACAACGATGCGTTTCTTTGTCCCGTTCACTTCTCCCATAATTCTCGGACGGAAGCACTCCAGTCACCTCTGTCGATCAACTGCTGAATGCTTTCCGGATCAATCGCCATGTGCCGGCC
>JBNABE010000191.1:0-3136 GCA_049631945.1 Akkermansiaceae bacterium | reverse complement strand
AAGTGCATGAAAATTTTCTCTGACGCTCCATTGGCGCTGCTATAGCATAATAAACTTATCACTACAACACATGCGCCAACGGAACTTCAGATAAAATTTCCAAGCATTTTTGTCAATGTACTAATGGTAACCATTTCACATGTCAATCATAGATTTTCGGTGAACAGAACCTTTAAAGGTGTGGGAGCCGGCAAAATGATTTTTCGGATCCGCATCACTGGGATCAGGGGTTTTTCCACCGTGCCGCCAGGGCGAACGTCGTAGCTGACGGTGGCGATGGATGGAGAGGTGTCTTTGGGTGCATCCTTTTGCTGGGCTTGGGAGAGGCCGCATAGCAAGAGCAGTGTAAAGAAGGTGTGGTAGTGTTTCATGTAATTAAAAGGTTCAGATTGTCATGGCGTTGAAGCCACCATCGACGATCATTTCGTGTCCGGTGATAAAGCTGCCGGCCTTGTGAGATGCCAGCAAGAGAGTGGCACCAATCAGTTCGTCGGGATCACCGAAGCGCTGTGCAGGTGTTTTGCCCAGTATAGTTGCTACGCGTGGTTCATCGAGAACCTTGCGATTTTGTTCCGCGGGAAAGAAGCCCGGTACCAGGGTATTGACGCGGATTTGCTCCGGGGCCCACTCACGGGCAAGGTTTTTAGAGAGGTTGTGCACGGCGGCTTTAGTCGCGGAATAGGTGAAGACGCGCGAGAGGGGGTTGAGTCCTGAGATGGAGCCGAGGTTGATGATGGAGGCGGGCTCACCCTGATCGATAAAGTACTCTGCAAAGACCTGACAGGCTTGCATGGTGGCGGTGAAGTTGATGTCGATGATGTTCTCGCACTCTTCCCGGCTGATTTCAAAGAAGGGGGTGGCTGAGTTGACGCCCGCACCATTGATGAGGATGTCGATTTTGCCGGAGCGCTCGATGACGGCATCACGAAGCTGAACCAAGGAGTCTTTTTGTCCCAAGTCCGTTGGGATAAAATAAGCACTGCCGCCAGCAGCTTCAATGGTGGCGATTTTATCGTCGGCTTTGGCCTGATCGCGCCCAGCAATGGCAACGGTAACCCCCGCTTTGGCGAGGCCGATCGCCATGTGGCCACAAAGCTCACCGGTGCCACCGATGACAACGGCGACTTTTCCGTTCAGGTCAAAGAGATCGTCGAGATAAGACATGTTAATTAGAGGTTGAGATAATTTTTGATATTGTGATAGGCGATGTTCTGAGCCGTTTGGCTGAGAAGATGCTGGTCATTGGGCATTTCACCGGAGTGTGCTTTCTCCGCGAGAAATGAGCAGAGGATGCGCCGGTAGTAATCATGGCGGACGTAGCTGGTGAATGAACGGCTGTCAGTGAGCATGCCGATGTGGGTGCCCAGAGCCGAGAGCGATGTCAGGATATCGAGTTGCTCGCGAATGCCGCGCACGTGATCGAGGTGCCACCAGGCTGGTCCGTATTGAAGTTTCGCTTGCCCTATTAAACCATTACGGTCCGTCGGAACATCGTTTGCCGCTGGGGTGAGCGGGCGACCGTCAGGGAGTGCAAGCGATTTGGATGAAGCTTGTTGGAAGTTCTGCAGGGCAGCGCAGAGTGCCGGGCTCTCGTTGGGATTGAGGTTGTAGAGGATCGTCTTGGGAAGTTGGTCGCTCTGGTCGAGGTCGTCGAGGAAGTGGATGAGTCTCTCGGTCTGGGGTTTGGAGCCTATGGTGTCAAAGCCGGCATCGGGGCCGGTTTGGCCGGAGAGACGGGTGTTGACCTGGCGCTGTGGCCCGAGGTGGAGCTGCATGACCCAGCCTTTTTCATGGTTCCATTGAGCAATGGATTTGAGGGCCTGATACTGAGGTGAGCCAGGTGCGGGGATTTGGCCGAGGCCATGATCTGACATCTGACATCCCATGCTGTGAAAGTAATCGTGGCGCTCCCTCAGCGAGCTAAGATCAATCTTGTCTTCGAGGAGGTGCGCGTCAGGGCGGAAGGTAGGTAATACTTGGGTGGGGTGGTTTTTTGCAGCGATCGCCTGGTGGCTTAAGAGGTCGTCGTAGGGGTCATCGGTGGTAGCGACAAGCTTGACTTTGAAAAGCTGGAGAAGCTTGTTGACCGTTATGTTGTCAGCCAGTTCTCTGTTGGTTTGATGCCAGATTTCTGATGCCGTTTCCGCGTTGAGCGGAATGGTAATGTTGAAGACTTTCTCGAGCTCCATATGGGCCCATTGATGAACCGGGTTGCCAATGGCCAGTGGTAAAATGCTGGCGAAGGCGTGAAATTTTTCCTTAGGGCTGGCGTCGCCTGTGATGAGGTTTTCTGCAACACCGCAGCAACGCATGAGCCGCCATTTGTAGTGATCATGCTTGAGCCATAGTTCCCAAATATTTTCAAACGAGTGGTCGTTGAGAATCTCATCTGCGGGCAGGTGGGTATGGTAATCCACGATGGGCAGGCCTTCTATCGATACATAGAGAGTCTCGGCAAGCTTGCTAGTGAGAAGATGTGACATCAAGAGGTAGAGGATGGCGATTGGTTTATTGAGAGAGCAAGGACCCGGTATTGAGAGGCTGCATACCAAGCTGAGATGCTAAGTTATTGAGCTCGGAGAGCTCGGCATCTGAGAAGATCAGTCCGCCTGCTTGTTTTGAGCGGTTAGCAGCTTGAGCTTCAAGCTGTCCTGGAAGGATGGCATTTTCATTACCCGGTCCAAGGATGTTCTCAATCACCGCCTTTAGGTTCTTGGTCTGGTTTCTGCCCATTGCAAAATGGCCAGCAGAGATGGCTTCGGGGTGAATGATTTGGAAGAAGAAGGAGGTGCTGTTTTTCTCGCTTTGGTCTGGTAGAGCTCGGCCACGATGACTTGGTAGTGAGCCTCCGATGAAGGCACCAATGAGCTCGTTGATGAGGGATAGTCCGTAGCCCTTATGGGCGCCAAAAGGTAGCAGTGCTGCCACTTCGTTTGGGTCTTGAGTAGGGTTTCCATTCTTGTCAACAGCGGCCATGGGAGGGAGCTGCTTGCCTTCTCGCTTGAGCTGCTGGACACGACCCATTGCACAGGTGGAGGTGGCCCAGTCCACACATATAGGAAAGCCGATGGCATCTTGGGTGGGGAGACCCCAGCTGTGAGGGTTAGTCCCGAGTGTGGGGGATTTACCACCAAAG
>JBNABE010000190.1:0-3174 GCA_049631945.1 Akkermansiaceae bacterium | reverse complement strand
TCTGATGTGAAGGTTCGAGTCCTTTCATCCGCACAAATCACAACACACATCGAGTCTTGCACCTCTACAAAATTAAAAGGTGTTATCAACATGGGAATGTAGCTCAGTTGGTTAGAGCAGGACTCTTATACAGTCAAGGTCATGGGTTCAAGTCCCGTCATTCCTACCGCGTGTGAGGTGAGCAGATTTCGTAGCTCAGTTGGTAGAGCATCTCGTTTACACCGAGGCGGTCGGGGGTTCAAGTCCCTCTTCCTGCACCATTTTTTTCTTTTTTTGATCGTCTGAAGTTAGATTCCGCGGGCCATGTATCGCATCGCCCCGCTACCTTTCAGCACTGCATGGGCACGCCCAACAAGCAGCGGCACGATTGAGGCGCAAGCCACAAGCAACCAGCCACGCTGATCGATCGGAGCCAATGACAATACTGAGGCAAGGCTGGGTATGAACATTGCCGCTGCTAGTATTACACCACACAGTATTACTGCAATCCAGACATAAGGATTGCGGGTAATCTCATTATTAAAAGCGGCCCCTCCAGATTCGGGCATGTTAAATACGTGCAACAACTGCGCGACCGCAATCACCAGAAAGGCAACAGTAACAGCCTGGCTATCACTCATGCCCAACCACGCACGAGCGATGACAAAAGAACCAAGCACTACGAATGTAATTAAAATACTGTAGCCGCCAATCATCTGCCACTGATGCCTACCAATAATCGGGTCATGAATTGACCTTGGCCTGTGTGACATTACATCCGCATGCCCTTTACTCGCGCCCAAAGCGAGTGCCGGGAAAACATCGGTAACCATATTAAGAAATAGGATTTGCAACGGCATCAACGGCAGTGGCGCTCCGGTCATCGAGGCCAGACCAATAACTAACACCTCGCTGAGATTACACGACATCAAGTAGACGACAAACTTACGGATGTTGTTAAAAATTACCCTGCCCTGCTCTACGGCAGAGACAATCGACACAAAAGCATCGTCACGCAGCACCATGTCAGCGGTCTCTCTCGCTACCTCAGTACCACGAATTCCCATCGCTATACCGATATCGGCCTTCTTAAGGGCAGGCGCATCATTGACACCATCACCTGTCATAGCGACTACTGCCCCATCATCCTGATGCATCTGTATGATATCGAGTTTATTTTTGGGTGTCACCCGAGAGAACACCGTAACTCCCAGCATATCATCGAGTCGCTCATCTTTTTGAGCCTTCTCGATCTCACTACCCAAAGCAACACAATGCTCATCTTCACGCTGACATATACCGGTGTTTTTCGCTACATGAAGGGCCGTTCCTGCTTGATCACCAGTAACCATCACCACCCTGATTCCAGCTGCCTGACATGACTTAATAGCTGCCGGTATGTCAGCACGGGCAGGATCCATCACACAAACCAAGCCCATAAAAACAAGCTCTTGGTATGGCTCAATTTCGGCATGGATCACTTTCTTCTGAGCAATGGCAATCACTCTAAAACCTTCACTCGCAAGCTCCTTATTCTTTGCAAGCCAATGCGATCGCATCACCTCATCCATAGCCCCTACTCCGTCATGCCCTAGGAGCATAGTGCAAGCCGCCAGCACTGGCTCAGCAGCTCCTTTTACTGCCACAAAAAAACCATCACCCTTTTCAGTATTATGATGAATAGTCGCCATCATTTTCACCTCTGAATCAAATGCCACCTCGCGGTGACGCGGGTATTTCTGTTTAAGCGCTTCCTTGTTAAGACCCCGCTCCATGCCTGCCGCCAATATAGCCAACTCCATTGGGTCACCAATACCTGCTTCTCGATTAGTCGTATTATCACCATCAGCAAGCTCTGCATTATTACATAGCATCCCTACTTGTATTAGCTCTTTGCTGAACGGCAGAGGCCTGGCGTGTGTCTTAAAGTCGTCCGAGCCAGCATCGCTGTGCACTGATACCAAGATCATTTTATTTTCTGTAAGCGTCCCCGTCTTATCCGTACAGATAATATTTGTTGCCCCTAGGGTTTCTACCGCGGACAGCTTATTAATGAGAGCATTGCTTCGCGCCATTCGCCACATACCACGCGCGAGAGCCAAGGTTGCGATAATAGGCAAACCCTCCGGAATCGCAGCAACAGCAAGCGCAATTGAGGTCTCAATCATCAGATAAAGATCTCGACCTCTCAATAAGCCAGCGACCAAGGTAAAGGCTGTAATCGCCAAAGTAACCACGATTAATTTACGACTGAGACCTGCCAAACGTTTCTCGAGTGGCGTATCTTCATCATGTGTCGTCATTACTAGCGAAGATATGACACCAAACTCGGTAGCTAAACCAGTTGCCACCACCACGGCAACTGCCGCCCCCCGCGTCAGTGAAGTGCCCTTGTATAGCATGCTAGTTCTCTCAGCTAAAATCGTATTGCAGGTGACAGGATCTAGCCTCTTGCTGACCGGCAAGGACTCTCCCGTTAGTGCTGACTCGTCAACCTGCAAGCGTGAGCACTTAATGATCCGCATATCAGCAGCAACAATATCGCCAGCTTCCAATATAACGATATCACCTGGTACCAAATGTTTGGCCGATATTTTCTTTGCCTTGCTACTACGCCTTACCGTTGCCCATGTTTTATTGTATTTACGTAACGACTCCATCGTGCGAATCGCACCAAATTCAGTAAAAAAACCAATCATCGCGTTAACGAGTATCACGAGACAAATGGCAACGCCCTCGATCCAATCATGAAATAAAAAGGCCAGCCCTGCAGCTACTACCAACAAAAGCACGAGTAGACTTTTAAACTGAGCCACAAGAATAGAAAACCAGCTACGCTCAGAGCACGTCTGCAGGATATTATGGCCATATACATCAAGCCGCTGACCAGCTTGGCTCTCCGTTAACCCCGTATCCTCAGACACGCCGAAACGCTCGAGCACCTCTTCTGCCGACTCGCTCCACGGACATTCATCATTCATGTAGTAACATACTACAAGATTTGTAGATTTAAGACAATGCAGACTCTGTGCAAAACACTCCGCATATTGTGCACGTTGTCAGACGCTCAGCTCTTCACCCTCAGACTTTGCAATACAAACTGCCGCACAAGAGTCTCCAAATATATTTACTGCCGTACGACTCATGTCGAGCAATCGGTCTACTGAGAGGAGTGCCACAACAGCCATTTCAGCA
>JBNABE010000189.1:0-3228 GCA_049631945.1 Akkermansiaceae bacterium | reverse complement strand
TGGCCGTGTGCTTCACCAGCTGGTTATTCATCCCGCGGATGATGTGGAGGTGTGTGCTCAAGCAATGTTTTACCATGGTCAGGGTGATTATGCAGAACGCTACCTTCAAGTGCTACACTCGTTTGTAGATCGTGGGATTCGTTGCTTCATTACCGACCTGCCTGGTCATGGGCATAGCCCAGGAATAAGGGGGCATTGCGGTGATGCTGAGTTACTTGATGCGGTTATTGAAAATACGCTACAATATTTCAATCAAAGTGAGGCTTTGCCCTACGGTGTGATGGGTCACTCGATGGGAGGCCTGCTCGCGGCTAGGCATCTCGTACTAGCGGGACAAGGTAAATTGCCCAAACCGAGATTTGTTTGGTTGTCCTCACCCTTGGTGAACCCTAGTAGAGGCAGACGGCCCGCTTTTTTGCGCATGGCACGGTTTCTTGCGCCTTTGGTGCCAGCATTGACTTTTTCCACGCACGTAAAGCCTGAAAACTTCTCACCCGAAATAAATGATGTGGCTACGGACGATGTCGCCATTGATGGAGTATGCATTACAAAACATAAGTCATGGCACAATCGCGTTTCCCTCGGTTGGGGTACAGCATTGCTTGATTTTGCTGATTTCATCCATAAACACGCCGAGGATGCTGCAGTCGAGACCGCGCTGCTTTGCACGCAGGGCAAGCAAGACTGGGTATGTCCAGCAGACTT
The DNA here is from genome assembly GCA_049631945.1 of Akkermansiaceae bacterium. Classification (GTDB taxonomy): domain Bacteria; phylum Verrucomicrobiota; class Verrucomicrobiia; order Verrucomicrobiales; family Akkermansiaceae; genus Oceaniferula. Next base: position 2,523 of record JBNABE010000189.1, on the reverse strand, counting down.
AACAAAAAAGTTTTATGACTTGATCCCCGTTGAAAATAAGCGCTACGAAGAAATTGAGCAGCTCAGACATGAGCCGTTTAGCGGTGAAGGCAGTGAACAACTATTCTGTGCACTGGAGACATGGATAGACTCGCTAGGATTGAGTGATTGTGGCCAAGAAAAAACCCCCGTCTGCTAGCAGAGGAGGGTCTTGTTGATCTTATCGTCGACATTTGCTGCTTCGCAGCGTCTCGATGCTCGTTATTCAGATTTTGCAGCTTCTGCCTCTGCACCATCTACTTTGACGTTAATTTTCAGAGTTGCAGTGACTTCTGGGTGGAGCTTGATTTCGATGCTCTCTTTACCTGAAGTTTTGATTGGGCCGCTGAGTTGTATCGCGTGGCGGTCAACATCAATACCCTTGTCAGCCAACTCCTTGTGGATGTCAATGGTCGTAATGGAGCCAAAGGCCTTGCCGCCTTGGCCAGATTCCAATGTGAAGTCCAGCTTGAGTTTGCCGATCTTCGAAACGAGGGCACTTGCGGTTTCAAGCTCTTCAGCTTCACGTTGAACACGTTTTGCATTGAGTGACTCCAGGTGCTTGAGATTTGCTTTGTTTGCCTCGAATGCCTTGCCCTCAGGGATGAGGAAGTTGCGTGCGTAGCCAGCCTTGACGGTGACAACGTCGGCTTCGGAACCAAGGTTGTTGATTTTTTCGCGTAGAATAACTTCTGTAGTGGCCATAGAAAAAGTAGTGGTTGATATGCAGACTGCTCTGCGGGGGGCATGAGATAGGAGGATCGAAGGGCTGAGTCAAGCAGGATTTCCCATAGTTTAAGCATTAATTGAAAGGTGTCACGCTAGATTGATTTCTATGTTGCAAGGCTCTATGACGCAGTTCATTTTATATGGTATGGTCATTTTGCGCAAATACACCATGTTGATGCAGGCTGAGCTTGCTAAGCTGGAGCTCTCTAGTTGCGGCATTAACGCTGTCATTCTGGATGAGAATTTAGGTTCGATCGCCCCGCATCTCACTTTACTCAATGGTGTCAGATTGGCTGTTGCTGAGGAAGATGAACAAGAGGCGGAAGAGGTTCTCGATGCAATGAATGAGCGCAACAGCGAAGAGTAGCCACAATCATCAATGGAAAGAATACCTCCTCACGTTTTATTAGGGGCCTACACTGAGGGTGTGTTTCCTATGTCGGACAAAGGGGAGATATTATGGTTTGCCCCTTTGATGCGTGGTTTGATCCCTCTGGATGATCGGTTCCACATACCTCATGGTTTACAACGGACACTTCGTAAAAATAAATACGAGGTGAGGATAAACACAGCATTTGATAAGGTCATAGCTCAGTGCAGTAAAAGAGATGAGACCTGGATAGATGACATTATAAGGAGTAGTTACTGCCATCTGCACGAGCTTGGTTACTGTTACTCTTTTGAGTCTTGGGATGATGCGGGCCTGCAGGGTGGGCTTTATGGAGTTGCTATTGGCAGGGCTTTTTTTGGAGAGAGCATGTTTTCACGGAAAACGGATGCTAGCAAAGTAGCCTTAACTTACTTGGTTGACTGGTTGAGAGATCGTCACTTCGTGTTACTCGACACTCAATGGATGACAGACCATCTTAGACAATTTGGTGGTTTCGAGGTTCCTCGCGATGAATATAATAAGTTGCTTGCAGAGGCGCTTGCAGAAGAAGGCGAAGAGGGATATGTAGAGGAATGACTCGCTTTCGCCCCTGCATTGACCTTCATGACGGTCAGGTCAAACAAATCGTCGGAGCTACCCTTAGTGATACGGGGGCGCCGCCAACTGAGAATTTTGTTTCAGAGCACGCTCCCGCATGGTTTGCGGACCTATATCGAAACGATGGGCTCAAAGGGGGGCACGTCATTCAACTCGGTGCGGGTAATGAGCATGCAGCTCGTGAAGCTCTACAAGCATGGCCTGGCGGCATGCAGCTAGGCGGGGGGATTAACATCCGCAATGCTGTAGAGTGGCTAGAGGCCGGAGCAGCTCAAATTATAGTCACCTCATGGCTTTTTGACAATGATGGGGAATTTCGTGAAGATCGTTTGCGGGAGCTTGCTAATGAGGTTGGTCGAGAAAATATTGTGGTGGATTTGAGCTGTCGAAATACTGAGTCAGGATGGACGGTAGCAATGAATCGCTGGCAAACTTTAACATCCATTGACGTGACACATGCCACGCTTGAGACACTGGCCGAGTGGTGTTGCGAATATCTAGTGCACGCTGCCGATGTGGAGGGGCTATGCGGCGGTGTAGATGCAGAGCTGGTCGATCTATTAGGTCAGTGGGCGGGCATTCCAATCACTTATGCTGGAGGGGTTGCCACTATGGCAGATCTTGAGTTAGTCTCCGAACGCAGTGGGGGAAATGTTGATGTTACTGTCGGCAGCGCACTCGATATTTTTGGTGGCTCAGGGGTTACGTATGATGATTTGATCGCGTGGAATGCCGGGGCCAAATGACAGCTATCTACATTATTATATCAGTGGTTTCTTTATTGGCTG
>JBNABE010000188.1:0-3249 GCA_049631945.1 Akkermansiaceae bacterium | reverse complement strand
AAGTACTTGATGATGCGCATTGCTGCAACGAACATCCATCTTGCAGCAACTCCATTGCGTACGAAGCATCCAGTTGGCAATCGCTCTTGCCATTGCACTGCCCCAACAAGTTGATGCCGAACCCTCTTCTAAACAAACACACCTTGCCAGTTTGCCTCGTGATGGCTGCGCTGCTGGGCTCCCTGGAGTCTTCATCGCAGGCACCATATCCGCCGCCCGCGTAGTCAACGCACAGTTGGGCTGTGGCGAGAAGCCCCCCTTGGTAGAGCTTGTAGTGGAGATAAGTATTCTTTAAGAATAATACGAAAGTATTTCCATTTTTATATTTCCTATCAGTTAAACCCTATAAAATTAATGCAACACCACTTTCATCTTTGCAGATGAATCAACGTGGTCTCTATTGGCATTCGCTCCACCCCACCACTCTGATGCAACGTATTTGCCATGAGCTGAGCTCCTCAATGAGATGATGTCTCCGTTTTCAAGGCAGCCGTTTGAGTCGCTATGATTGATAAGGATGAATTTTTCCCATGAACGAAGCTCATCACGATCACTATTCAGTTTCCCATCGGACTGAGCGCTCCAGAACTTGCCACTGCGGCTCTGGATACCCACTATGTGGCCGCTAACAAGGCATTCAGCCACGCATATCGTCGTCATGGTGAACTTAGTCGATTTACCAATTCTCCATTTGTCGGCGTCGATGTCGTGATTCCCGAATAATTTCTGGTTTTCACTGAAGTATTTCCCACTATCAGCATGAAGGCTCAACTTTTCAGTAGCGGGCCGCACGTCCAATCCGAGTAAATGCATATCGGCGAAGCGGATATATTGTTTCCAATCGTATTCATTAAGGTCATGCAATTCTCCAGAATGGTCCGCGCGAACGTGATAACCGATTGTGCCCATGACTGGGTTGTTGACAGCCGGCATCTCATCAGCGGGCGCGGGCAGTCCTTCAAGACCCAAGAATTCATAGACCGGAGAAGCATACAAAGCCCCGTAGAATTCACCTTCAGGGTCAGCCCAAAAACCGTCCTCTCCGCTGGACACGTAAACAGGTCGAGGGGCCATCAGTGATATCAGCTGATGCTGGTCAATCGGAAGCGCGTCTGCGTTGGAATTGTATTCATCGAAACTATCGGGGAACCAGTGATCCCATTGAGCATTGAGCAGCGCGATGGTCTCTCCCTTTCGTCTGCGCGACAAAGCTGCGCCCGCAGCGCCCGAAGCCGCTGAGATCACTATCGCAAAACGCTCATCCTGCGCACCAGCCCATAATGCGGCCTTGCCAAGACGAGAAAAACCAAACGTGGCAACTTTCGTGTGGTCAATGCCTGCATCGCTCTCGAAATAATCCATCGCTCGACTCAAACCCCAAGCCCATCCGCCTATCGCCATCCATTCGTTTTCTCCAGGACAGGTTTGGCATTCCTTGTAGAAAAGCCTGTGAATGAGAGGAAAGCTATTTCCATCATCACAAAAGCTCGCTTCTGCTGATAGCCACCCATCAAGATTAGGAGCAAGGTCGTCCACGTGAAAGCTAGCAACACCATACCCCGCATCAATAATCGTCTGCAGAGGCCAACGCTCAGGGCGAGTTTCGAGTGAATCGTTGCCTCGGTAATTCATACCAACAAATGCAGGCACCGGCCACCCTATAGCTGAATTGGGCAGATAAATCACAAGGTTTATATCTAGGTCTTTGTCATTCCTTGAAACAGTAATTTTGACCTCTTTCTTCGTTGCACTTCCATTCAGTGCATTGCCGTCGAAATCCATTTGCTCAAATGCGATTTCAAATGGCTCCCTGGGTGTTATGCCATAAACATGTTCTTCAAATATTGAAAGCACTTCTTCTCTGCGCACATCCCAGTCCACTTTGTCATAAACGGGATCACCGTTCTCAAATACGAGCGCGTCTGGGTAATCGCTGTAATTCATTGCAGGATCAAACAACCTCAGTGCATGAGCCTGCTGTGGCATCAGCATAATAGCTGTAATGAACAACCCAACTGTGTGCAGTCCCCCTAAAACCAATAAAAAATCTTGAGAGAGAAGGGAGATAGTAAGAGCCCAGCCGTCGTTAGCTGGTGGAATGGGGTCTGTCCACAGGACGGGAACTCGATTGGCGGGAAGTGATGAACAGATGCCTCCTTGGAGGTATCGGCTTCCTGATTGTGGATAAACACCGCCTCGAGTTTTCGGAGGGCCCGGATCAACCTTTATCTACAAAAAGAACGAATGGAGAATGGGCATGTGAGTAATATGAGAACCACATTGAACGCAATCGGCTCAATATGGAGTTAGAAGACTTACTTTAGACGTACTCACATCACCACGAAGGTGAGATGAAGTTGATGGTGTGGCCACTGCAACTTCCTTCTCTGACGCTGAGGTTGCTGCGGCCATCACAATGTACTGTAAAAGTGTAAGAGGAGCGATGGGGAGATACATGGTTATGATTCTGGAGAGACCGAATGATTGGATTGATGGCGAAGAAAATGATGATCAATGAGTGGGAGATCATAATGCTACTAATGCTATTGAGTGATCTCGTACAGTTTGCTTCAAGCGTGATGGTTCTCAGTTTGCACAACCGCGACCAATCAACTGGCACGATTTTGAGAACACCAGCAGTTCGCTTCTCATTATCTGCTCCACAACCCTCCTTTTTCGGCAGACAGACCAATGACGATCAGACTTTAGAGACCCTACATTTGCTGGAGAGCAAGTATCAAGCATGAGAGCATGAGACACAGGTATCTCAGAGAGAAATGCTATTTTGAAGACTATGTGTCTCAGTACACAAGATTCTATTTTGAGAATACCGCTCACCGACCAATCACACTGTACATACACTATACCATTACCATAAGTCTACCAACAGCCCATAGTTTCATTTCCCTTTTTTTCATTTCTGCAGACTCGGAGAGTGAAGAACGAGATGAACATTGAACAATGCATGTGCCCACAAAACAGCATATCTTGCTCTTCTTTTGTTGCCACCAAAACTGCACGGGCAAAATATCAGTCTATCTCCTACTTCTTCATCACATATGACGTTTCTTTTCACCAAAAGCATCATGCCTTGCGAAAGCTGGAAATTTCATAGCGCCAACCTCCTTGAAGAGTATGTCAGTCGTGGCCTCATCGGGCGCTTTGAGTACAATACTCAAACGAGGGCTGGTTTCATGGTAACTACACAGTATGGGGGGTAAAGCAAGATCATGGGCACGATATACACGG
>JBNABE010000187.1:0-3328 GCA_049631945.1 Akkermansiaceae bacterium | reverse complement strand
CTGAAGGAACATGCTTCCATTTGCCTCGAAAAATAGCTGGAAAAGTCTAGACGAGCCAGCGCTCGCCAGGTCAAGGAGGGGGTTACGCCAAATTTCATCTGAGCCCTCCTGCCAATCTAAGATGAATTGTACCAGGAGCTTAGCGTGATGTAGAGCATTTTCCCCAATAAACACAGACATGCACTGATTCTTCAGTGATTCTTCTTCGCTTGGCCTACATCTGAACACTCCATATTGTTCCCACAGTGTTTGAAAGGTGAGAAATGCATCAAGGATGCATCCCATCAATGCGTTTCCATGTTCAACGATGCATTGCTTCAATAACTGCACGTGCTCAGATGGAAAGCGTGTCTGGTAACAAAGATCCCAACCAAAACCAACATTTGGAGAGAGTGCTGTGTCAAGAGCTTTGGTGTCCCCTCGTTGAACTAGAATCTGAAGCCATGTCTCGCCCTTGCTATTCAAAGACACTGTTAGCCTCAACTCGTTTCTGAAACTGTTCATTACATCCAGCCGTTCTTCTACCTTCAGATCTTTGTGCCTCCTGGCTTCCCTAATAAAATATGTTGCGTGATCTGACATGGCAATCTTGTGGAGAATATTATTTCCATCAGTATCTTTGAACTTGAGAACATCAACACCCCAGTCATATTGAAGCCACGTCAGAGCTTGATAACTGGCATATTGAAGCGACTTCTGAATGGCAAGGTCTCGGAAGGTAGATACCTCAATGTTGTATGTGTCTGCAAGGTATTGCAGATGCCAGCGGCTGCAATGTTGTGCGATTGCATCAAGCAGCCGGTCTCTGGGATTTGCATTGGACCTTGCGATGTTTTCATCGTCATCACCAAAGATATGCCATGCGCCTTGCTGGTTTTGGCATTTGTAAGCAGCATAGTCCTCAGCATCAACGATACTTGTTGCAACAATAATCCCTTCGAGCCAGCAGTCCCCTGTGCCTCTTGTCCCCGATCTCAACATTGCTTTTCGTGCATTAAACACGATGCTATCGCCTAATTTGAATCGCAGAGGATAAGGTTGCTTCATGATGCAATCATCGTCATCTAACGGCACAGCAGTGTGTTGGCATTTGTAGTGGGGTACTGAGTCTCCCGGAGACTGTGGTATTTTCTTCGCTTGCACCCAGATTTCGCCCACACCCCATAAATATGAAACTTTCCTGGATGTCCACCCGTTATGATTGCAAAGCACTCTGTCTCCCACGTCGAATCGAAGAGTAAAGTCGCAAAAGTCGGGAAAAACATACTTGTCGATAGGCACACGAACTGATTGATTGGTGCCATCAATCTTGGACTGTAATGGAATAATTTCCAATACATTGTCGTTCACACTCTTCACATATCCACGGTAATTATTTGGATTGTCCCCCTCGCCCCACAGTCCTTTCTCACTAAACCACACCCTGTTGCCCACCAAGAATTCCCGCTGCGCCAATTGCTGCCCCTCGTGATCATCACCCTCATCGTACCTGTCGGCGTCCAATGCGTCCAGTTGCTGCTCGCGCCGCTCTTGCAGTTGCTCCCTGCGCGCCGCCTTGCTTATGGCTTTGCCTCCCCCCTTCTTTTTGCTCTTCTTACCCATGCTACAATTGTGATATGCTCTCGGGAGAAAGCTCGCCAACGAATCCCCCCCGAGAAAAATGATATCACGCGCGGTCGTCACTGTACGCGGCGTTGGTGTGACACAGGTATCAACCGATCACCCAAGTCGCAAGCGCGCGGCGTGATGATTTCAAGGCCGTGATGAGGCAGGGCTGATGGTTGAGGTTTGGGGTGAGGGCGGCCGTGGATGTGCGAGGGATGAGAGGGGGGGGTGTTGAGTATTGCGTATCGCTCCCTGCGCGTCGCGTTGTGTTCCGTTCCCCCCCTCCGTCGCTCGACTTGTTCCCCGGCCCTAACCCGTGCGTGCGTGCCTCCGCCCTCCCCGCTCGTCACCCCCGTCGTCTCTCTGTAAAAGTAATTGCACAATACCAGACAATACCCCGCGCTCGCGCGCCTGCCAGCAGTCATCAGCATCAGCCGTCATCGGCAGCCATTTCCGTCTCTACTGGCGAGCGAGCCATAGCAGAGCGGGTCTATGCTTTGGTCAATGAGCAGCGTGAAGCTGCGGGTAAGAAGTCAATGCGTGGACACTATGGTCTTAATTTGTTAGCTCAGAAGCATAGTTTATACATGGGCTCTACCTTGAGTGATGCAAATCATTTTGGATCCGAAAATCGTGCCCAATATGCCTATCTGAAATATGGCATCGAAAACTTGAGTGAGATGACGTATGTGGTCTACGGTGGTTCGAATGACCCTGCTAGTGATGCTGTCGAGGCATGGAAGGCAAGCCCAAGCCATATGAAGCATATGCTGCAGTCGTGGGATCTCACTGGTGTGGGGGTTGAAAAAGTAGCAACAGGCGATATCTACATCACTATATGCATGGGCGCTCAACCTTTGGGGGTACCCAGAGGAATAAGGCCTATCGGATGGTAGTGAATTTAGCGCAAAAATTTCTGGTTCTTTATATCAAGACTGAGCATGTTTTTGCATGCCCAGTCTTTTTTATGAGTTGGCCAAAAGGCGCGACGGTTTTCAATGTGTTGCTGGTATTGATGAAGCGGGACGAGGGCCGCTTGCAGGTCCGGTTATTGCGGCTGCTGTCATATTGCCGAATAGCTTCTCACATGAGTTGCTTAACGACTCAAAAAAACTGACAGCCAAACGGCGGGAAGCTTTATTTGATGAGCTAACCAGTCGCCTTGATGTAAAATGGGCCATGTCACGTGGTGAGGTAGAAGAAATTGACGCGATTAATATATTAAAATCCACTCATGCAGCCATGGCTCGCGCTGCTGGGGCTCTCGACCCTAATCCTGATTATTGCTTGATTGACGGTTTGGCGGTTCCAGGATTTCCCTTTCCCTCAGAGGGTATTGTCAAAGGTGATGCGGAGAGTTTCTCAATTGCAGCTGCTAGCATCATAGCCAAGGTATCGCGTGACCGTTTGATGGCCGATTATGCAGAACAGTATCCAGAGTATGGTTTCGAGAAGCATAAAGGGTATGGAACCAGGCAGCACCTTCAGGCGCTGCGAAAACATGGACCATGCCCCATACATCGAAAAAGTTTTGCGCCTGTGGCTCAGCTGAGCTTGCCTTTTGATTAGATCCCAGCGGGCCTGGAGGGATTGCCTTCGTGCTACTCAGGCTGCGCTGGTTAGCTAGTTTGCCCCTCAGGAAACTTGGGGCTTATGTATGCGCGATACACACACTTCGTGTGCGCTCGAACTTCGTTCTCATCCCTGCCTAAAAACGATCACC
>JBNABE010000186.1:0-3349 GCA_049631945.1 Akkermansiaceae bacterium | reverse complement strand
TGGGAGCTGTGTGGGGATTTTGCCCCGCATAGCTGGAAAGCATGCAGAAAACAAGGGCTGTAAGTGGATGGGGCTGAGGGAATTTGAGGATCAGAAGACTACCATCGGTGTGGCCTGGAATAAGGACCGGGCCAAGAACTCAGCGGGGATTGCTAAGGTCTTGAGGTGGTTCGGTGTGAAGTAGCCAAAAACAAATAAAACGACCGATGCTATGCAAGATTGCCCTGGGGTTGCTATGTATAGTGGGTGTCTCTAGTTTTCACTCTGGGATTATCATCCAATCAGGCTATATTATAGCCAATACACCGTTCAAAAAATGCCATCCTTCAAAAAATGCTACCGTTCAAAAAAATGCAAATGACAAGCAAACTGGCTACAGTCTTCTTCCTATTATTGAGTTTGATGAGCCCTCTGTATGGAGAAGATTGCTGCGGTGCTGATCACAGCAAAGGCGTGGTGAAGACGCTGGATACCAAGGGTGCGGTTACGATCTCGACTGAGAAGGCAACGAACGGGCTGTCGAACGATCATGCGGACAATTTGGCGGACAGTAAGAATGTCAGACCTTTGAAAGCGATGCTTATCTCTGGCGGTTGTTGTCATGACTATCAGAGCCAGAATGTCATCCTCTCGGATGGGATCTCGTCTCGTGCCAATATCCATATTGATGTCGTCTGGACTCGGGACCCGGGTCATGATCCGAAGCTGCCGCTTTTCAAGGATCCAAACTGGGCAGAGGGCTATGATTTCATCATTCATAATCACTGCGCTGCTCTCTCCAAGGATGAGCAAGCGATCGAGAATATTGTGAAGGCTCATCAGAGTGTGCCGGCGGTGCACATCCACTGTGCTGTGCACTCCTTCCGCGCCACGGACAATCAATGGCACGAGCACATCGGTATCTCATCTGACCGCCATGGCCCCCATGTTCCTGTCGCTGTGGATGTCCTTGAGCCCAAGCACCCGATCATGGCAAGCCTGGATGACTGGGTGACGGATAAAGATGAGCTGTATAATAACAAGGAGGTGTATGGTGCGACGCCTTTGGCCGTGGGCACACAATCGTACCAACAAGGAGGAAAAGACGTTACCGAGAAGGCTATTGTCGCATGGGTCAATACGAAGTTCGGGGCTCCGTCCTTCACCACGACACTGGGTCACTTCAATCACAATATGGAGGATCCTCGTTTCCTAGAGATGGTGACGCGCGGTGCTCTCTGGATCTGCGGCAAGCTAGATGACGAGGCTTATTTCAACCCTTACAAAGGTGAAAATACGCTGACAGAAATTCCATACGATACAAACATCCGTGTGTCAGCGGCTAGCTCGCAAGGTGAAAACCCAGCCCAAAATGCATTCGATGGTGATAGTAAGACTCGATGGTGTGCCAGTTCCGCAGCAACCCCAAGCTGGTATCAGATCGAATTGCTCAATATGACGATGCTTGGATTCGTGGAGATCGACTGGGAGATTGCAGATCAGTGGGTGCAATACCAGATTGAAACATCACGCGACGGCAAGACCTGGAAGCTTGTTTTTGATGGGGCAAGCAATACCCAGAGTGGACCTAGGCGTGATGAGGCCGTAGGACGTTATGATCGCTTTGTCCGTGTGAAGGTCCTCAAGCAGCAAAACGGCATGTGGCCTAGTATTAGGGAGGTGCGGTTGTTTGACAACAATGGCGTGATGCTCAATACCGTGGTGAAGTAGTTCGTTCTCAGAGCCCGGGCCAGATGGGCCAGATGGGTCAGATGGGTCAGATGGGTCAGATGGGTCAGTTGGCCAAATAGGCCAGGGGAGCTGGTCGGGGCGGCCCCTTTATTGCTGGCTGATCAGGCTCGGGGGTTGGTTGTCGCTGTGCGTGATTCTTTAATGGTGGACTCGCACGGGTCTGGTGTTTAGGCTGATTAATCTGTTCGTTACATAGCTTGGGCTTTGCGGCGCCCCTATTTCTCAACAAACCGAAAACTAAGAAACTAAAAAGACCATGAGAACACCATTCTACTTTCTTCTCAGCATTGCTCTGCTCTCGTTCAGCCCGCTTTGGGCGAAAGACAATTTGGACACAATGGAGAAGCTCAAGACCATCAGGTTGCCTAAAGTTGATTTTTGGGAGATTACCTTTTCTGAGGCTATCGAAATCATACGTATTCAGGCCCGCCTGCATGATCCCGAAGAGGATCCCAGGAAGAAGGGGGTGAATTTCGTCATGCGAGATGTGCGGGCAGATCGACCAGTTACACTAACACTCACCAATGCTCGTCTTGGCTCTGTGCTTCACAAGCTGTGCAAGATATCAGGCAACTCGATGAAAATCGATAAATATGCTGTTATCTTCAATAGAGTTCAAGAATAGCGCCAGTGGCTGAACAAGTCGGCGCTATCAATCCGTATGCCGCCCCAGAAGTAAGTCGCTTACAATCATGGGCTTGTTTTGTAATTGTGCTTTTGTGAGAATCACGAGACAATCTGGCTACCACGTTCTAAACGTTACAAAGCACTCACCAACGACATAAAAATATGGAAGAAAATACAAACTCAGATCAAAATTACAAAGGCCTTACACGAGCAGCTTGGATCATCATTGGTGTGATCTTCTTGATTGCCTTGATTCCGGCAGTAGGCTTGCTGACTTGGTTCATCGCTATACCCGTATTGGTGGCTACTTTTGTGCTTGGTATCATCGCCATCACGAAAGGCGGAACGCTACAGGGGGTGCTTATTCTCCTGGTCAGCCTGATTGTCGCTCCGGCCTATCTGTTGATTGCTCCGATGCTATCTACCTTTGTTTTCGCCATGGTATATGGTGACGTAAGTGAAAACGTGACAGACAAAACAGAGCTGAATGGAGAGCATCAAACGAATCGTGGCCTGATCTACTACTTCAATGACGGGGTGATCGCAGTCGATACAAGGGTTACTCCGCGCGTATACCGTATTTTTGCCACGCACCCTGAGGGCAGGACGCTCAAGAAGGTTGATCTGCTTGATGAGGGCATTGAGGTCACGCTGCCAGGAGTGAATGAAGCGGTGAAGGAGGCAGTTTCTAGTTACTCTGGACCAGTAGCAGCTGGCAAGGTGCAAGTGATTAGCGAGGAGCTCGACCAAAATGGTAATTTGCTCACCCAATCCAGGCACCTAGCCATCGATCCGGAAGACATCCAGCAGCTGCTCGATAGGGGGGATTGGAATGCTTCCATCAGGGATCTATGCGGGATCGCTATTGAGCAGCGCAGTAAAGACGATGCTGCGGGCGAGGAGAAGTCTGGTTCCGAGCCGAGCAAGTAGACGTCACTGGATGCAGCGTATAGGGGGACGCTGATTGCACACAAAGTAAAATGCCATCAGC
>JBNABE010000185.1:0-3421 GCA_049631945.1 Akkermansiaceae bacterium | reverse complement strand
AGCATCAACCCTGATCGGAGACGGAACGCTCGTGAAGAGCGGATCTGGGATGCAAGGTATTGCATGGACTGCCACAAGTGTAAGTAATATCGCGCAATTTGACGGGGCGATTCAAGTCGATGGAGGTAGGTTGATTTTTGATCCAGGCAATACAAACGCAGTAGGCTCGGGTAACAATGATGTGTCGGTTGCCTCAGGTGCGGAGCTAGACGTTCGAACCGGCACGCTGGCCATTGATGCGCTCGATGGTGCTGGAACTGTTTTGAATTCAAATGGCACTGGGAGTAACACCCTTAGCCTAGGCAATAACAATGGCGGCGGCACGTTCAGCGGAGTGATATCGCAAGTAGACCCTGATGCTTTCTCCGTGGTCAAAAACGGTAGCGGCACCCAGATCCTGTCTGGGGCTAACACCTATAATGGCACGACAACGGTCAACGATGGTGAGTTGAGAATCGACAACATTGAGAGTGGTGCTTATACTGGAGCCATCATTGTCAACGGTGGTACACTGCGCGAGGTTACTGCATTAGATGGTTCATTGGAGAGTACTAATGCTAGCGATTATGCGCGTGCAGCCAGCTCGACTACGATCAACAGTGGTGGCACCTATGTTCTGGATACCTCCTCGTATATCGACAATAGATCTCGCGTCGATGTGGGCACTATTATTGTTAATAGCGGAGGTGTTTTTGAGATTGCTCATGACAGTACCAAGCTGGGTATAGATAGGTTTATCTGGAGCGGAGGTAGTGTCAGCGGAGATGGCACGATACGCAAGACAGGTGCTGCTTACGCTGATGTGGCATGGAACAATCCTTCCGGTGAGAGCCTTGATTCTTTCAATGGCTTGATTGATGTGGATGAAGGCACCTTGGGAGTCAATGCTCGAGGCAATTCGAATAATGGAGGTATCGCCGGCAGTGGAAACGCGGATTTGGATATTGCTTCTGGCGCAGTCTTTGACGTCCGAGGCGGAGATTTCAAGATCGATGCGCTCGACGGTAGTGGTAGGATCGAAAACTCATCTGGACTCGGTAATACCCTCAGTATTGGTAATGACAATGGTGGCGGCACGTTTAGTGGCAACATTATCCAAGTGGACGACGACGCCTTCGACCTCGTGAAAAACGGCAGCGGCACCCAGATACTTTCTGGTGCCAACACCTACACTGGAACGACCAGTATCAACAACGGAACCTTGGTCATGGACGGTAGTCATACCGGTGGGGATCAATACGCCGTGGCGGCTGGTGCCACACTAGCTGGTAGCGGTAGCTTTGATGCAATGGTCGAGGTTAACGGCGTGCTCAGCCCTGGCAACTCGCCGGGCACTCTCTCAACGGGTGCTCAAACATGGTTCGGCGGAGGCTCCTACCTCTGGGAAATCAACGCATCTAATGACGCTGGAGGCTCTGTAGGGGGCACCACTGGTTGGGACTTCCTCGATATCACCGGAGCACTCGACCTCACCAACCTTGGTGTTGGTGGCTTCACAATCGATATTGATTCTCTGACTTCTGGTAACATTGCGGGCGATGCTGACGGCTTCGGCAGCTACACTCAACTCGATGGCTTCGCTGATTACCAGTTTGTCATTGCTACTGCCTCATCAGGCATCATCGGCTTTGACTCGAGCCTATTCACCTTGGACTCAAGTGGCTTTAGTAACGCACCCGGTTGGGAATGGGAGATTATACAAGACATCAATAATATCGTGCTGAAAGCCTATGCAGTTCCTGAACCAAGCTCAACAGCCTTGCTCGGCCTCGGAGGTCTTGCCTTGATGCTACGCCGCAAGCGCAGCTGATGAGTGATAAAGGATAGCCGTAAGGCACCTGCTAGATCTTCAATTCTCGACTTTAACTTGAAAAACCCTGCCGCGATGATGCAGCGGGGTTTTTTGTTTCCAGTTCTTAAACAAAGGTGGGCACAGATGGAGAGGGGTGAACGCAGATCTTGGCACCCATGAACATCTGTAGTCATTAGTGTCACTTGTGTTTTGAACGAATTCATTGCCTGATGTGTCGATGTGAACCCATCCTGCAGGAATTCACTATTCCAAATTTCAAGTTCCAAATTCAATCCGCCTTTGGCGGATTACTCCGGTGGCAAAAGCCCCGTCCGGTAGGCCTTACTGATAGCTGATGGCGCGTTTGAAACACCGAGCTTCTCGTAGATGTGGCGCACATGGGTCGCCACAGTTGGCGGGCTGATGCCGAGGCTATGGGAGATTTGCTTTTTCACCTGACCCTCACTGATGAGTTGTATGACTTGCATCTCTCGCTTGGTGAGTCTGGCTGCACTGGCTGAATCGGGTCTCTGCTTCTGCACGCTGTTGAGAATATACTTAGCGATCTTTGAATCTAGAGAGGCTCCCCCTGCTATAACCGTGCGGATGCCGTCTATAATGGTGTTGAGCGAGGCATTTTTGAGTAAATATCCTGAGGCTCCCATGCTTATAGCCCGGAGCACATCGGATTCTTTTTCAGATTGGCTGAGCACGAGCAGATGGGTGTTGGGTGTATGTTTTTTGAACAATGGAATGGCTTCGATACCACTCATGCCAGGTAGCATGAGATCGAGCAGGATAACGTTGGGGAGCTCGGTTTTGTCTTTGATTTCTGAGATACTTTGCAGAGCACGCTCAGCAGTTCCAAAGGTGGCATAGAGCTCGAAGTCTTGCTCGGTTTCCAAGGCGAAGCGAACACCCTCCCGGTAGTCGGGGTGGTCTTCTACGATCATTACGCGGATGTTTGTTGTCATATTATAAATGGTTTGTTTTTGAGATGGTTTGGGTTGCTAGGTATGGTTGGTCAACGCTGTTGAGTCAGATTTGGCTTTGTCGCCGGTTCCATGGGATCCTTAGCTTAAGGGTGACACAAGTGCCTTCCTTGTGACCCATGGCGTTAGATGAGGTCGAAATCTTGGCTTTGAGGAGATCGGCGCGGCGTTGAAGAGATTCGGGGGTGGTATGGCTACCGTCTTTATCGCCCTCCCGAGCCAGGCCCCGGCCGTTGTCAGAGATCGTCAGAATCAGCTGCTTGGGTCGAGCCATGAGGTGAGCCTTGAGGCGGGTGGCTCCCGAGTGACGGCTAATATTAACCAGACATTCCTTGAAGAACAGGCGCAAATCATCACGGGTAACCGGTTTGAGGCCTGCCAGATGCTCTTCTCCTTCCACGCTGATCTCGTATTCCATGTCGGCCATGATGCGGTGGGCAAGGCGCTTCATGTCATCGTGCAGGCTACCTGCGTTCCCTTTGGTCTCGTGCACTTTGATGCGTTGGCGCAGCGAGCTGCCGGCGCGGGTGATGACTTCCTTGTGGCGTTGTAGCACGTCGTCTAGACGGGCGGGGGTGTTCTTGGCAAGGCGGGCGGCGTCACCGAGCAGGCCGATGGTGTAGAGATCTGCTCCGAG
>JBNABE010000184.1:0-3551 GCA_049631945.1 Akkermansiaceae bacterium | reverse complement strand
ACACCCGAACAGCTTTTAGAACAACTGCTCATATCGGTTAACGAGCTAGATTTTTGTAGGTTCCTCGATTTATCCGTCCGACACAATGCACACGACTCAGCAATCACCACGCTGCAATACATCGCACAACTCTGGAACAAACTTAGTCAGCACCAAATTCAAACACCACTTACTCAAGCTCTAGCCACTGAAAAACAACTTGGGCTTACAACAATCGCATACCACCTACGCACGAACATCCCTGATACCGAAAAACAAGAAATATGGATGCTCAAAAATGCTAACGTATGGCATATTTTGCCCGCCCCCATGCTTCAATCATCCGTCATTGCCATGATTGGGGTCGACAAAAGCGAACCGAACCTTGAAAGCAAGGCCGCAAACCTTGTCGAACATCTACGCCAAGAAATGCACGAGTGCTGGCTCAACTCCACATTTGAGCAAGTAGTAGTGATGAAATTACCCTCACCACTCGGCGCGCCGTCTACTGACGAGGCTCAAAAAATACTAAACCTGTATCGTAAGCACTTGCTTGCCGGCGACATGAAAGCCTGTTTCTCACAATCATTTATATTAAAGAATACAGATAAGTCCAAGCTCGTTGAACGAACGCAACGCTTGATACGAGGAGCCCAAGATCAATCACCAAACGTAAAAATACTGGGCACTATCGAAAGAGATGGCTGGGTTGGCATATCGGTAAAAACCACGTCTAAGCTATCGAATCTGAATGATTACCCGCTCTACCTGTTCGCCAATACCTCAGAAGGCCCACGCCTCTTTGCCAATGCTGATTTTCGATACCCTAGAAATAGTGGCAGAAAATTTCTCAATGAGCAGAACTGGAAAATTTTGGAACAAACAATTCCTCGCCGCTCAACAACCACGCTAAAGACGATCCTCAATGAGCATCAACAAAGATGTGACAACGATATAAAAATTGACCAAAATTAAACACGTAACGATAGATTGTTCATCATTATCTGCCATTAATATTCCACTATATGAAATCGCTAGACACAGCTCACCGCTTGGAAAATTCAGTTTTAAGTATCATCAAAGGACACGATAAAACCATACGCAACATATTGGCCTGCATGATATCAGGTGGACACGTATTGGTCGAAGACAACCCAGGCACGGGGAAAACAACATTGGCAAAAACAATAGCCCAATCTATCAATGGCAGTCAATTCAGCCGTATACAGTTCACACCTGACCTATTGCCCTCTGATATCCTAGGCGTCTCTATCTTGAACCAGAAAACTGGCGAATTCAATTTTCAGCCGGGGCCAATTTTCAGCAACATCCTACTTGCTGACGAAATCAACCGAGCATCTCCCAGAACACAAAGTGCGCTGCTCGAGTCCATGGCTGAGCGGCAAGCGACCATCGAGGGCACTTGCCACCAGATGGATGGCATGTTCTTTGTAATCGCTACTCAAAATGCTGTTGAGTTCAGGGGAACTTACCCTCTACCTGAGGCACAAATGGATCGTTTTACCATGCAATGTTCATTGGGCTACATCAGCGCGGAGGAGGAAGCATCCATTTTAACATCCCAAAATGATGGCCACCCACTCGACCAGCTCAAACCATCCGTCAGCTTCGATGAAATTCAGCAACTCATCGATGCGGTAGCCAACATTCGCATAAACGATGAGTTAAAAGACTACATCGTAGCCTTAACCAGCGCCACGCGCGACATTGAGGAAATTCAGCTCTCGGCGAGTCCACGCGCATCACTCGCTTTGATGAAAGTTTCCCAAGCTTTATCACTATTTGAGAGTAGAGATTTTGTCACCCCAGAAACAATTCAACAACTCGCAGCTGATGTTATTGCCCATCGCCTAGTAGTCACACCCGAAGCAAGGTTTAACGGCCTCACAGGTCGCTCTGTCGTCGAAAAAATTCTCGAACAAACTCCAGCACCTGTCTAATCAATGTCAATCTTATGGCGGCAAGCCAACCATCTCCCCTATTTACGAAGCTAATCCACAGGATTTACTTCAACAACTCAGGTATTGCCCATTTTTTTGGTCAGAGGGTGAAGCCTGCGGGCATCATGCTTGTAATACTGATCCCTATTTCATGGACATTAATGCCGATGTACAGCCTAGCACCTGTCTATCAGATACGCGGTATGATTTTCGCGATACTTACCCTCAGTATCTTATGGCTTCTCTTTCGCAAAGCTAGAGTCACCACGACTCGCAAATTGCCTCGAGTGGCAACAGCCGGAGAGCCATTGGATTATTACATCGAAATATGCAATACCAGTAAACGAACCCTGTCAGGAGCTAATTTCTCGGAGATGAAACCCGACAACCGCCCAAATCGAGAGCTATTCGCTAACTCACGAGAGCCTGGAGAAGAGCACCGAAATGTCTTCGACCGCCTTTTTTGCTACTATCGATGGGAATGGCTTCAAGAAAAACTAACTCTTTTTTCCTGCAAACCATCAGCCTTCATCGATTCATTAGCGCCAGGAGCCTACACTAAAACTTCATTAAGCCTAACGCCAAAAAAGCGTGGCATCATCACACTCAAAGACCTTCGGGTCTTTTTACCCGATCCACTCGGTATTTTCCAACGATGCACTAATGCACACTCTAGCGAAGATAAGCTCATCGTTTTACCGCATCGCTATCGAATCCCCCAATTACTTCTCCCGGGTAGCGCCCGTTTCCAACTTGGAGGTGAGGCCTTATCAAACACCATTGGTCAATCGGGTGATTTTACCAGCGTGCGTGAATATCGCCCGGGAGATCCACTTCGGCACATTCACTGGAAAAGTTGGGCGCGCACAGGCATACCTATTGTCAAAGAGTATGAAGACGTTTTTTTTCCGCGTTATGGTCTCATTCTCGACACCTTTGCGACTGAAGAACAAGCCGACTTATTTGAAGAAGCCGTCTCAGTGGCTGCATCATTTGCAGCTAGCATCGATACCCAAGAGAGTCTCTTGGATTTGATGTTTATCCATGATGAGGCCTTTGTTTTCAGTTCTGGGCGTGGAGAAGATCGTGTCGATAGTATCTTGGAAGTACTTGCTGGCGTCGACTGCGAGCCCAGAACTGACTTCGATGCATTACAGCAACTTGTCCTGCAATACAGTGATGAACTAACGGCATCTATCTGTGTATTCACCGGGTGGTGTGACCAACGGCGCGATACCATAAGCCGGCTTCATAGAGCAGGAATGGAGCTGTTCGTATTCGCTATTTGTCGTAGCTCAGAGCAAGCGGAACAATTCCAAGAACACTATCCCTCTCCTGTGCCTATTCACTGGCTACGCATCGACCATATTGAGACTGATCTGGCGATAATCAGGGAATAAATCACAACACCCATGTCCACGGCACCGCCAAAATTACTTGCTGGATTAACTCTTCTATATTGGGGTTATCTTACAGGTCATTTGTCATACGCGATTCCAGCTGCCCTGCTGCTGGAGTCTAGGTGTGTTGTTAACCTGCGATGGGATTTTAAATATGAATCTTATATCAAGGCGTGGCATCTATGTGTTCTCTGCGCAGTCATTATTGCGA
>JBNABE010000183.1:0-3554 GCA_049631945.1 Akkermansiaceae bacterium | reverse complement strand
CTAGGTTGCAGTAGCCAGTGGCAATTTTGGTGAGTGCTTCAGCTGTCGATGCGCCCAATGGAGAGCGACCTAAATTGGTGTGAATGACCACGCCTGTTGCATTGATGACCGGCTGTAGTCTACTTGCGCTGAATGTGTCGAGTTGCTGACCTATGTTCTTTTCGATTTCACTGCGAGTTGGTGTTTGACCTGCTAAAATAGCGTTCCTGAATCGAGAGATCTCACGTTGGACAAAGGCTGTAATCATAGCGCGGGGCAGGGCACTCCCTTGGGAAAGGGACTTGGCTAAA
This sequence comes from Akkermansiaceae bacterium, assembly GCA_049631945.1. Lineage (GTDB taxonomy): Bacteria > Verrucomicrobiota > Verrucomicrobiia > Verrucomicrobiales > Akkermansiaceae > Oceaniferula. The sequence goes on along the minus strand of JBNABE010000183.1, from coordinate 3,264 downwards.
GTCTCTACAGAGGGGAGTTCGCGTAGTGCTTGCTGATTCGATGCCATGGCATCAAAATTAACGACTCTTCCGGATTTGACAAGGTTGCTTATGAGTCGCAGTCTCTGCCCCGTGAGCAATACTATTCATGAGACCCCGCTAGCCTCCCTGCATCGTCAACTTGGGGCGAAAATGGTTCCTTTTGCAGGATGGAATATGCCTGTTCAATATACGAGTATCATAGATGAGCATTCTGCAGTTCGCGAAGATGTTGGTATCTTTGACATTTCGCATATGGGGCAGTTTTTTGTTGAGGGTGAGCGAGCTGAGGCATGGTTAAATTCATTGCTCACTAATAATATCGATAAGCTAGCAGTAGGTGAGGGGCAGTATACTATTATGCTCAACGAGCGGGGTGGCGTGATTGATGATTTGATTGTCTACCGTGAGGCTCAGGGTCGTATCTTTCTCGTCGTCAATGCTTCCATGATTTCGGAGGACTATGCATGGATGAATAAGCATCTTACTGAGGGCTTGAACCTGCGTAATGAGAGTGACCAATGGGCTGCGATGGCCGTGCAAGGACCCAACGCTGATCGCGTTTTTGCCGAGCTTTTTCCAGATCAAGCACTGCCGCCTCGTAATGGAATGGTCGCCTGGAATCACGAGGGGGAGCAGCTGATGGTTTGTAGCACGGGTTATACGGGAGAGGATGGATATGAGTTCTTTGCTCCATCAGCTACTGGCAGTTCATGGTTCAAGCGCTTTGTTGATGCTGGAGCCAAGCCTTGTGGCCTAGGTGCTCGAGATAGCCTTCGTCTTGAGGTTTGTTATCCTCTCAATGGATCTGATCTCTCGCCTGAACATACACCATTGGAAGCAGGGCTGGGATTTTTCTGTGACCTGGAGAAGGGCGGCGGCTTTATCGGTAGCGAGTCATTGATGCAGCAGAAGGCTGAGGGACTCAAAAAACGGCTGGTAGCGCTCAAGTATACAAGCCGGGGAGCTCCACCGCGGGCCCATTACAGTGTCTATGACCAAGCGGGAGAAAAGATCTCAGAGCTCACAAGTGGAGTGCTGTCTCCAAGTCTTAGGGAGGGCATCGCTTTGGCTTATTTACCCATTGAGCACGCCAAAATAGGCACAATGGTTGATATTGATGTGCGTGGGCGGCGGTTTGAGGCAAAAGTCGTTAAAAAACCCTTTTACAAGAAGCCCTGATGGTGCGAAATAAATTCCGACTCATTGGTGACTCACCGTCACAACTTACAGCACAATAAATCATCTATATTATACAACCTAATGAACGTTCCTGATAATCTTCGCTACACCTCTGACCACGAGTGGGTTTTGCTCAATGGAGACATTGCCACGGTAGGAATCACTGATCACGCTCAAGAAGAGCTCACTGATGTTGTTTTCGTAGAGCTTCCGGAAAATGGACGTTCATGTGACGCTGGTGACCCTGTTGCGGTTGTTGAATCAGTTAAGGCAGCCAGTGATATTTACATTCCAGTCGCAGGGGAGATTGTTGAAGGCAATGCTGACCTTGAAGCTGATCCTTCCTTGGTTAATACCGACCCTTATGTTGCAGGCTGGATTTTCAAGGTGAAGCTCAATGACGCTGCTGCAGTTGATGCACTTATGGATGCTGACGCCTACAAGGGACTCATTGGCTAAGCAATCATTGTGATGCTGAATTGCTAGGATGTTCGAGTTCTCGCCCAAACACATTAATAATGTATAAAGATTTCTGTAGCCGCCACGTTGGAAGTGTTGGAGCTTCCCGTCAGACGCTAATCAAAGAGCTAGGTTACGATCGTATCGATCACTTGATTGATGATGCTGTGCCGGCAAGTATTCGTGGAGGTCAAGCTCTCGAGTTGCCAGATGCACTCACTGAGACAGACGCACTTGAGAGACTTCGTGCTATCATGAGCAAAAACAAGGTGCTCAAGTCGTTCATTGGACAAGGCTACAGCGGTACCATCGTGCCGCCAGTCATTCAGCGTAATATTCTCGAGAATCCTGGGTGGTATACGGCTTATACTCCTTATCAAGCTGAGATCGCTCAGGGGCGTTTGGAGGCATTGTTGAATTTTCAAACCATGATCTCAGATCTTACCGGTCTGGATGTTGCAGGAGCATCTCTATTAGATGAGGGCACGGCTGCAGCGGAGGCGATGGCATTGGCTAAGTCAGGTAAGCCACGAGGCACAACGATGTTTGTGGCTGATTCTTGCCACCCGCAGACAATCAAGGTGGTAGAAACTCGTGCTGAGCCACTTGGAATCAACATTATTGTAGGAGATTGGAAGACGTTTGATCCATCCGCTTGTGATGGTCTTTTTGCCATTTTACTGCAATATCCAGATACACTCGGCCGAGTAGAGGATTATCAAGAATTGATTGAAAAGAGCCATCAGGCTGGGGCATTGGCGATTGTAGCTGCTGATATTTTGGCCCTCACATTACTTCGCCCTCCAGGAGACTTCGGAGCCGATATTTGCGTGGGTAATAGTCAGCGCTTTGGTGTCCCATTTGGTTTTGGCGGTCCGCATGCAGCTTTCATGGCTTGTACAGACAAGCTCAAACGCAAAATGCCTGGTCGCTTGATTGGTGTGTCGATTGATTCTCAGGGAAACCCAGGCTATCGCCTTTCTTTACAGACGAGGGAGCAACATATTCGGCGGGACAAAGCGACCTCAAATATATGTACGGCGCAGGTATTACTCGCTGTGATGGCATCGATGTACGCTGTCTATCACGGGCCTGAGGGGCTCAAGAGGATTGCGCGCGAGACCCATCAGTCCGCACGCACACTGGCGGCCTGCGTCAACCAAGCTGGCTACGAACTCAGAAGTGATAGCTTTTTTGACACGATCACAGTCAAAACAGCTGCTAAGACAGACAAGGTTATAGAATCTGCCGTTGAGCAGGGAGTTAATTTGCGCCGAGTTGATGATGATCACGTGGCAATTGCGTGTGATGAAGTGATGGGGGAAGCTGAGCAAAAACTCGTTCTTCATGCTTTTGGTATTGATCAGGAGGTTTCGACTCCACTAGGAGAGACTGCCTGGGCGGCTATTCATGATCGTGTATCTGATTTTTGTACGGCCTCCGTATTTAACCGTTTTCATTCAGAAACAGAAATGCTTAGATATCTTAAAAAATTAGAGGATAAAGATATAGCTCTTAATAGAACTATGATTGCATTGGGCTCATGTACAATGAAATTAAACGCTACAGCAGAAATGATACCTATTTCATGGAGAGAATTGGCAG
>JBNABE010000182.1:0-3580 GCA_049631945.1 Akkermansiaceae bacterium | reverse complement strand
GATTTTTCACCCCGGAGGGCAAACCTTTGGGGCTGCTCATCGAGGGTGGCATCAAGCGGGGCAAACTCCACTCATCTGCTCTGGGTTCGGGTATTTTCATCTCTTCCCCAAACGGCAGCACCATTATCCGCAGGGAGGATTACCTTTCATCCGAACTTGCACCCAAGGCAGATCATTTGCTGCAGTCCGGCCCAATGCTCGTAGAGCACGGCAAACCAACAGACGGGCTCTCGAATGAGAAAAATCGCACCCGCAGCTTTCTTGCCTGGGATGGAAGACATCATTGGATGATCGGTCACGCCGCACCCAGCTCTCTCAAGTCACTGGCTGACGCCCTTACGCATATCCAGATCCAAGGATTCAAAGTCACCACGGCCCTCAACCTCGATGGCGGCAGGTCGTCCGATCTTTGGGTGGGAGCAGAGGTAGAAAACGGCGACAATACACACCGCTCGTTTTTGAATAAAGCCGTGCGCAATTACCTCGTGCTCATAGCACGCTGACGGGAAGCATCATCTCGAGATAGGCACCCTGAGATGGTGGTCTGAGATGAGAAAAGTGAATCACGGAAGCTTTGCACACGTGAATACCACCACACTGCCCCCCCAGCAACCACTCGGCAAGATACTCAAAGTCCGGATTGTGACCAACAATCGCAACACGCTGGAATTCATCATAAGCAGTAAGCTCCTTCATTGCCGCTGCAGGGCGCATACCACATGCCAGCCATGGCTCAATCACCGGGCTTTCCATGCCAGCAGTGTTGCACATAATCTTTGCCGTCTCACGGGCACGCACCAATGGACTGGCTAGCGTCACATCAGCGAGTAGATCATGCTGCTTGAGAAAGGAGCCAACTTTGGCTGCCTGCTCTCTGCCTCGCGCCGTTAACGCGCGCTCAGCATCGCTCAAAGTGTGAGCCTCGGCCTTGGCGTGACGTATTAAGAGTAATTCCATATCACGAATCGGCTCCCCGTGAACAATCACATCGTCATCCCACCATCACTGGCGATCACCTGGCCCGTGATATAGCGAGCCTCTGCACTGGCTAGAAATAAGGTGAGAGACGCAATGTCTTGCGGTGTCCCCATTTCCTTGAGTGGAATATTACCAACGATTGCCTCTTTCTGATCCTCGTTAAGCTCGTCCGTCATATCCGTAACAATAAAGCCCGGAGCAATGGCATTACAGGTCACTTTGCGACCAGCCAATTCTTTAGCCACTGATTTTGTAAAACCAATTAAACCCGCTTTACTTGCAGCGTAATTCACCTGGCCAGCATTTCCCATCAATCCAATAACAGAACTGATATTGATGATGCGTGGATCCTCGGCCTTCATCATACTGCGCTGAAATGCCTTCACCGTATTGAAAGCTCCTTTAAGGTTGGTATCTAGAACCGTATCCCAGTCCTCATCCTTCATCCGCATCAGTAAACCATCACGAGTAACTCCCGCATTGTTGACCAGAATATTAACCGAACCAAAGTCGGCTATGATTTCTTTAGCTAGCGCTTGAACAGCCTCATGATCAGCCACGTCCACCGCATACGATTTAGCGGAATCAGCAAACTCGGCATTGATCGCATCCGCGGCCGACCCACAACTCCCGGGACTCCTACTAACTACTGCCACCTTACCCCCTTCAGCCGCAAATGCTTTTGCGATCTCCAATCCAATACCCCGGCCAGCGCCGGTAACAACTGCAACCTTATTTTCAAATCGTGCCATGCACATACGTCCCATGATTTAGCTCACTTGCCAATCATGAAATCGTCATGAAGACAGCTATCTCCACATGTAGGAGCGCTTTTCAGATAGCATCTCATCACCGCTCATCATCCTTATCCTCCAAGCCAACACTCGACCTCTAGTACGGTATGAATCGCCAGAAACACTAAATTCAACCAAGCCGCTTGCCTCTGTGGCTGGCAACTCGTGACTCATGGTCAGAACCTTCGAGCCTGTTGCAGCCTGCTGATAGTCCATGATAATCCTTAAAGGTCCCTGCGCATTATTGTCATTACTCCAGCGCACGGAGTAATACTGCCCTAGACGCTGACTACGCTCCTCCCGCGAGACCGCACCACGCATTCGATACATTTGCTCTGCTCGTACCATGGGAGCCTGCTTCATATTCACCGTGTCAATCGACCGAAGATGATATTGCTTCACCTGCATCAACTCCTTTGAGGCACAGGAGCAAAATAGGGAAATCACACCAATCAAGGCAGATACAACGAGAAAATTCTTAACACAGCTGAGTTCAAGCTTCATTGAGGCGATTTAAGACCAGTCAAAAAAAATGCCAATGTTGAAATTTCCAATTCGCCAGCGTTGCTTTTTAAGCTAGGCTTGCACGCATGGATGCCAGTATTGAGAAGCGCCTACACCAGTTCATACAAAGTAAGGGCTTGCGTAACACCCCACAGCGAAATGCGATTGTAGAAGCTATCTTCTCCACAGATGATCATTTTACTGCCGATGATCTGTGGGAACGCATCCGGAAAACTCAGTCTCTCGATTCCCAATCTTCCAGAGCTACCGTCTACCGCACTATCTCTTTACTCGTAGAAGCAGGGCTACTGCATGAAATTGACCTTGGCGATGACCAGAAGACCTATGACCCCAACTTCGTCGAAAGTCCTGCCCATAACCACTTAGTCTGCATCGATTGTGGTAAGGTGATCGAATTTGAGGACTCTCATATCCAATTAATGAACGACTGCGCAGCTAGACGGCTTGGTTTTCGCGCCGAGCGCCAAACCCTCAAAATCGAAGCCTGCTGCGAAAAGCTTAGGCTACACGGACGATGCGAGAATCTAATCGAAGCACGCATTCAAGGCAAACGTCTCCCCAAAAGACGTTAAGCAGTATCATCTAAAATATTTCGCTTTTATTGCAAGTTTAGCTTGATCGCAAACGTTTGCAAAAAATGCCTCATTGCAGATACAAAAGAGAAAATAAGTCACTCCATTCAATTTTGAGCATCTTGTTGCTACTCACAATTCTGCTTGTTCAGGTATCGGAAGCTAACCACCTAAAGGCAGGACAAGACGAGCGCATTGCCTTGCTTGGAAGCGGGCTGGGCTCACGCATGAGCCACTATGGTCATTTTGAAACTGAGCTTCAGCTACGACACCCTGAAAAAAACCTCATCATCCGCAACATGTGTGATGAAGGCAACACCCCGGGATTTCGCCCCCACCCTGGCCGCAATTCACCATGGGCATTTCCAGGTGCTGAAAAGTTTCAAACCGAACTCGCAAAAAAAAGCGGGAGTAGCGGCATCTACATGTCACCTGACCAATGGCTCCACCACCTCAAAGCAGATACCATCATTGCTTTTTTTGGCTTCAACTCATCTTTCAATGGCCCTGCCGGTCTGGACAACTTCAAGGGCGAACTCAGCGGATTCATCAAGCACACCCTGGCACAGAAATACAACGGCAAGGCCGCTCCCGCGCTGGCCATTGTTTCGCCAACCGCCTTTGAGGATGTTTCCCACATCTACGACGCCCCTGACGCGGACAATACCAACAGCAACCTCAGCCTCTACACCGAGGCGACGAGGGAAGTCT
>JBNABE010000181.1:0-3587 GCA_049631945.1 Akkermansiaceae bacterium | reverse complement strand
TTGCCAGGTCTATGCCCGGCTTTATCGTAACCGATAGAGCCGGGCTTTTTTGTGCTCCCATCAATCAACTAATAATCAACACACGATCACTCCCATGTCTTCAGTTAATTCGTGAAATAAATAGCATCTCATTTATTTCCTAAAATAGTGGAGACAATAATGTGTTAAAAAGGCGTTTAATTGGTTGTAGATACAACTAAAAGAAGACATTAATAATAACGTCCGCTAAACCTTTTTACATACTATAACATGATGAAATCGACTTCTGCCTATTCAATACGTACACAAACTAATCATAAAATGAAATTGCTCCGTTCGGGCTTTACCCTACTGGAGATGGTGATTGTTCTGGGTATCATCGCCATGATTATGGGCGGGGCTATTTTTGTCATGAAAAACATCTCCGACAGTGGTGCTATTACTGTTGTGGATGGCGATTTCGCCTCTATTGATAATGCCTTGCAAGCATATCGAAATAATGCAGGTAATTTTCCCTCTGGCCAACAAGGCTTAAATGCGCTGGTTGAGAAGCCAAATTCAGCTCCACGTCCGCGCCGGTGGGTTCAGATTATGGACCAGGTGCCAAAGGATCCATGGGGGAATGAGTATGTCTATAAGTACCCTGGTTCCAAGGAACGCTCTCGACCTGAATTGATTTGTTATGGCAAAGATGGCCTGGAAGGCACTGAAGATGATATGTCCAGCCAGGATCCTCGCTAAATATGCAGCTAGTCCATAAACACATAAAAAGCCAAAAAGTAAGTGGCTTCACCTTACTTGAACTTGTGTTTGTGTTATCAATGATTGCTGTTTTGGTGACATGGGTGACGGTAAGCATTGCTACTGTAGAATCTGAACAAAAGTTACGTGAGGCAGCTGGTAGCATCGAGCTATTAGCTAAACGTGGGCTTAGTGTCGCCATCACGCAACAGCGGCCTTATGAGCTTTCGATTACAGCCAATATGGTTTCGTTGGCGCCTAAATACGTCTTAAATTCTGAGGGTGATAGCTGGGGTCGACAAGATGAGCGAGATGACGATGAGGCCAGTAGGAGTCTCAATGATGTTATAGCAAATGAGCCTATGGCAACAGGTGTCTCATACGAGATAAAACGTTGGCGATCGAACGAGTGGCTGGTTATGGAAAAGGATAAAAAAGTCGTCATCGGACTCAGCCCACAAGGATTAATAGAGCCAATCTCGATTCGTTGTAGTGTTGGAAATAGCTGGATCATGCATGAGCTTCATCCGCTCACGGCGGATATCCGTGACGAAGAAATGAGCATCGAAAAAGAATAATAATGAAGTGCTCATATCAACATGCTCAGAGAGTGGTGATGAAGGTTAAGGCCTGCCAAGGCTTTGTGTTGCTTGAAATCATTATAGCAATCGGGCTTTTCGCTGCTGTTGCTGTTTCGTTGGTCAAGGCATTGCAAATGACGAGCAAGACAGCAGTCATGATTCAAGACGGGATGCGTGTTGATAGGGTGCTGAGAAGTGCAATGACAGAGGCTTTGGCAAATCCTTATCTCGAGGAGGGAACGGAAAAAGACAGTATTACTGAGCTGACAGGAGATGATCGGTCGTTTTTCTCGGGTGAGATTGAAACGATTGTTGAGCCTATGGAGCTAGAAAATGAGGACGGTCAGCTACTACAAAATATGTATCGAATAGCTGTCGTGTTTTATTGGCGAGGTGGTGATGGGGAATGGCAAGAGCAAAGAGCCGAGACGTGGAGATATGGTAATTTATACCGACCTTAAATATTTTATTCGATGAATCGAACAAGGCATAAGCAGAAGCTAGCACGAAGCAGCGGGTTTACACTGCTGGAGATAGTGATTGCGCTTGGCCTCATGGGGATGCTGGTTGGGATGATATTTCGTGTTGCTAGAACCTCAGTGCAACTGAGTCAAATCGTCGTGGAGGAACAACAGGTTTCGATGGAGAGGAATGCGTTTTTCAATCTGCTCAAACAGCAGTTTGAGAACATGCCGGGTAACGCTATTCTACGACTAGAGAGTAACAACTCCAGAAATGGCAACATCTCTCGGTCTCTATTTTCACTGGTCTTCCAGAACGTGCCGATGTCTTTTGATTGGGGGGAAGTGCCAACCACCGCGGAGGCAGTAGAACTCGTTACTGTGGAGCAGAGAGATGGCTTCGTAGATGTTATTTTGAAATTCTATGATGAAGGAATCCTCCTTAATTCTGGTGTAAGAGGTAATAGTGACATCGAGCCTTTTGCTGAAATCACGTTGCTAGAGGATTTATGGATGTGTGATTGTGAAGTGGTTGATGGTAACTCGATGGAGCAGTTCACCGAATGGGACAACGACAATAAGTTGCCACTTCAGGTGAAATTCTATTGTCGGTTTGAACCTACTACAGATATTATACAACAAACATTCTGGCTGGTTCCGAAGCAAAACCCAGAAGTCTTTTTTCGGCAGGTGATGCAGCAAAATACGCAGCAACCTCAGGCTAATCCTAGTGAGTTAAAATCAGTTGATGAGGTGATTGAAATAAATAACCAACAGAATCCTGTGCCACCATCAAGAGGGAAACGAAATCAGGAGGGTTCAGTAAACAACGGGAGTGGAGATTCATGAACAAGCTTATCAAAAGCACAGATCATCTTGCTCAGACCAATTTTCGGGCAAGTAGTTGTTCCAATAAGCATGATAGCGGTAGTGCTCTTGTCGCTGTATTCTGGATAATGGCAGTGCTGTCGATGGCTGTTTTTGCAGCCGTAAAAGTGGTTTACCACGATGCAGATGCATCTACATCGCAAATCCATGGTTTTGATGCGATGCTTGCCGCTGAGCGTGGGGTTTCAGTTGCCGTTAATCCTGTCACAAAGAGAGCTGACCCGCTGTTAAGCTGGGGTAATGCGGAGTTGGGCATCTCTTACCAAGCTCGCATAGAATCGGAAGCTGCACGATTTAATATCAATGTGCTTCTAATGCGCAAGGACAAGCAACTACTGACAGATATATTTACAGATTGGGGCATGGATCTGCTTGATGCGCAAATGCTGGTCGATAACCTAATTGATTGGGTTGATCCCGGTGATTTGACAGAGTTGAATGGTGCTGAAATCGACTGGTATGAAGCGCAAGGGCGACCAAATCATCCATTTAATAGGCCTTTTTATAGTTTTAAGGAAATGCGATTGGTTAAGGACATGGGTCTTCTCGAAGAGGTGAAGCCTGATTGGAGGAAGTGGTTCACCATTTGGAGTAATGGTAAACTCGACATTCATGAGGCGCAGCCCGAATTAATTGCTGTTGCGGCAGAGGTCTCAATTGATGAGGCGACAAATTTGGTTGATTATGTGCTTGGGCCTGACCAAGAGAGGGACACGGAAGACGATCAGCGTTTTCAGAATTTGACTGAAGCTCTGAGTTTGATAGGAGTATCTGAAGTGCAGCAACAAGTGGTTACCCCCAGATTAACAGTCAAAGATACTACGACGCGTATTGTCAGCGATGGCAGGGCTGGATCAGTAAATAGAAGGGTTACCCTAATTTTGAAAAGCCGTACAGGGCAGCCTGTTATTTTAGACCGGACGGAGGAGGTTATTCC
>JBNABE010000180.1:0-3603 GCA_049631945.1 Akkermansiaceae bacterium | reverse complement strand
GACTGCATAGTTATTGATCGCCGAGAAATTAAAATGCCCATGATAATCAATGACGCTCACTCGTGGTTCCTGTGTGGTTATATCCTCAAAGAAAGTCAGGCTTTGCTCTTCCGATGAGTTATTGTTGACTATGATTATTTCGTAATTGCTATAGGCAGTTTTTTCCAGGATAGAGTCTATGCAGGCTTTAGTCATACTGGCCATATCCCTCATCGGTATGATAAGTGAGACCAATGGTTTAGGGGCTGGCAGGGGATACTTAACCCGGTAATAGAAGCCATGTTTGCTGAACTCCGCCTTAGCCTTTGTGTTCACTTCTGAAAAATAAGACTTAAGGGCTCTTAAACCTGCCTCACGTGTATAGCTTTTCTCGAAATTTTCTGATGCCGCAGACCCCTCTATGATCCTCCAATGGTAGAGGATTTTGGCTATGTGGACTATTTTATCCGCATCTATGCCATCCAAAAAACGCAGATAAAGGTCATGATCTTGTGCACCTTCATAACCTTTTCGCCAGCCACCAACCTCCTTGAGGCGTGCAGTTTTTAAAATCGTGAGGTGATTGAGGTAATTTTGAGAATAGAATAGATCGGGATTCCAGGAGCACTTGAAATAGGGGTCTTGGCGATTTCCATCTCTATCTATTTTGTCCTCGTCTGAGTAGATGAAGAGGGTGTCCGGTTTTTCAATGATGACTTTTGCCGCTTCATACAGTGAGTGGGGTCTGAGCTCGTCATCATGATCCATCAAAGCGCAGTAATCGCCAGTGGCTAGTTCCAAGGCGCTGTTTGAGTTGGCTGATATGTGACCGTTTGTTTTGCGATATGTAACCTTAATCCGATCATCCTTCCGAGACCACTCATCCAGAGTTTTTTTTACGCGGGGTTCTGTTGATGCATCATCTGAGATACAGAGCTCCCAGTGAGGATAGACTTGATCAAAAACCGTTTGTATCGCGCGATCAAGGAGTTTGGCATCGGTATTGTAGACAGGCAGGATGATCGAAAAAAAGGGTCTTTCCTTCTCAGGCCATTTTGAAATAACCTGGGGAGCCTGGAGTAAATCTTTCTTCAGGTTTCTTTCATTGCGTTGTATCCAATTTTGGTATGGATCATTGCTTGGTTGTGTAGCAAGCCCAGCTAGTCTGCCTTTCACTAAAAAGTGCAGCAAAGGATTGATAGCAACTTCCTCGGTTTGCTCGATGTAGAATGATGTGGAGAAGTGAGGGCTTGGATCCCTGAGCTCTCTCCATCCAAACTCACAGTAATGCTTCAGAGGGTCGATTTTAGATTCAGCAATATCCGGATACATCTCGCGGTAGAAGCTGGCATCAAACAGTCTGGAAATGGCTGTAGATTGCTCGCACTCCGCAGCACTCAGCTTTGCTTTAGTGAAAACCGCATCAAGCATCGTGACCTCAATATCGATGCTGACTTTTCCTGCAGCGGATAGGGGCGGCACAGTTCTGGGGGTGTATTTTTTTTCTCTGGGAGAGCCAGGCAGAGGGAAGAATTTCCTCCGAATTCTGGCAATTTTTCTTTTCAGAGTAGGAGAGCTCATACGAGTTTCGGCTATGGGGGTGATTAGTTTTTAGCTAGCAATAGGGGAGTGTGTGATGAAATTATCTGAGCAGCGTTTTCCTCTACTGAAACGGTTATGTCTAGCAACAAATGAGTATAGGCTCAGCTCCTTCTTTGTTTATTGTATTATTTAAACAGTATAGCTTTATTCCTAGGGCCATCAAAATGAAATCAATTCACCGCCACCCACTTGTGAGCATTCATCACAAGAAACTGAGCCCCTTCGTGAAATACGGCTGGGGGTATCGTCCGAGTGGGCTCAAGGCCAAGAAATCGGGAGGGCAGTATGCGCTCTACGAGGATCCTTCGGTGCGTTCGCTTAAGCCCGGATATGGCGGTGCTGTCTACGGAATCACATTTGACTCGCGGGGAGTCATGTTTGATGCCTCGGGGGAGTCTGACCTGATTGATGCCTTGCAGGGTGATATCGAGGTGGAGGCTGCCACACCAGCAATCATGGAACGATACCGGGCGCTGGGGATCTCCAAATACAACTGGTCGCTACCTTCCGATGTCAGTAGCTTTGAGGAAGGTGTCCTGATCATCGACCAATCCAGGGGGGATGCCTCCATCAAGTATGGCGGACTGGATTACTCAGACTTTATCCGAATGTTTGATGACGCTCTGGCGGAAAATCCCAATAGCCCGATCTACATCAAAACGCACCCGGATAGGGCATTCCGCAGGAAAAAGTCCTGTTTTAGCGGGAAGCAGCTCTCGCACCCCAGAGTGCAAATCCTGCCTGCAGACCTCAGTCCCGCAGACTGCTTCAAGTTATGCAAGAAAGTCTATGTGGGCACCTCGCTAATGGGCATGGAGGCCCTGATTCATGGCTGTGAGGTAGTCACCTACGGGTGGAACTCCTACGCAGGCTGGGGGCTGACGACAGACCGTGGCCGCGAGCCTCTACCTCCGAGGGCACGGCAACATTCACTTATTGAGCTCTTCCAGGCTGCCTATATCAATTACTCCCACTACTATGATCCGAATACCCTCGAGGAGTGTGGATTGCCCCGGATCATGGAGCACATAGCCCTGCAGAAGCAGCATTGGGAGCGATTCAGCGGCGACTGGTCGGTAGCGAAGCTCAATCCATGGCAGAAGCACGTTCTCTCAGGCTATATTCAAGGGCCGAAAACGACCTTGGCCTCGGATATTTCGACTGATTTCGAGCTGCATTGGGGGACTAGCAAGCATCCGGAAAAGCCCTCTCCCGGCAATCCTCGCATTATACGTGTCGAAGACGGCTTTCTGAGATCCAAGGGGCTGGGGGCCAACTTCCACATCCCTTTCTCTTTGGTCTTTGACAACACCGGCATCTACTACGATGCGCGCAGCCCTTCCCGTCTGGAGAATATGCTTAACTCGTCGAGTTTCTCAGAAGAGCAGCTCTCCGAATCCCGTGAGCTCATGGAGTTCGTCTGCTCGCACAAGATCACCAAGTATCAGCTTGGTATTGAAGAGGTGATACTCCCAGCTGATTCCGCGGGCAAGAGAGTCATCCTTGTGCCAGGGCAGGTTGATTCCGATGCCTCGATCAAATACGGCAGTCCCAGGCTCAAAAACAATCGGGAGCTTCTTGATGAAATTCGCGCTCAGCATCCGGATGCCTACATCTGCTACAAACCTCACCCCGATCTTTTGAGCGGTGCTCGTCCTGACAAACCGCTCTGGCCGGGAATTGAGAATCAGGTTGATCACTTGGTTGAGAAGGGGGATATTATTTCATGGCTCGAGGCGGTGGATGAGGTGCACACGCTGACTTCAACCGTGGGCTTTGAGGCTCTGATGCGTAACAAGCCCGTTTTTACCTATGGTTTGCCATTCTACGCAGGCTGGGGGCTGACCCAGGACTGGCTTTGCTGCGAGCGCCGTAAGGCTACCAGAACGCTTGAGGAGCTTGTTTACGCAGCCCTGATCGAGTATCCCACCTACCTCAACCCCAAGACCCGTGAATACACCACCGCACTCAATGCGGCCAAACTACTCGCTGACCCGGACTTCAGCCATGATGCCCGTCCAC
>JBNABE010000179.1:0-3619 GCA_049631945.1 Akkermansiaceae bacterium | reverse complement strand
TGCTTATTTTCCACCTCCTCTCAGGTGATAATTCTTCGAGTGATGTTGTTTTTTCGTGTGGAGTTTTTTTGCTCCTAGGTTAGATTACATCTATGCCTGTTTTTCTGGCCGCCGCTGAATCTGTTCCGGCGTTTTTCATTTTATTATCCCTGATACTCGGTTCAGTGGTATTTATTTCCTTAGTCTTCACCAGACTAAAGCAATCTCTCTTGGTTGGATATTTTCTTTGCGGGCTTGCCCTATCAAACAGTGGCGTCTTGAGTTGGGCTGGCGCCGATTCAGGAGAGCTTATTCACGCTCTATCAGAAATAGGTGTGATCCTACTCCTTTTCACCCTGGGTATCGAATTTTCTGCCAGTGAGCTCAAAAACTTAAAACGCCCTGCCCTCATCGGAGGAAGCATTCAAGTTTCGCTCAGCGCCGCAGTTGCTACTCTCGCCGCATACTATTGGGGCTTGGATCTCAACCATGCCATTGTTGCTGGCTTTGCATTTGCCTTGTCATCCACTGCCGTGTCGATGAAGTGCTTCCAAGACATGGGCGCTCCTGATAGCCCCCCAGGACGTGTCGCCCTGGGCATTGCTCTCTTCCAAGATCTTGCTGTTATTTTCTTTATCGTTCTCTTACCAGTTTTACTGGAAGAAGGTGAAGGCAGTTCATACGCTCTTATTTTTGCCCTAGCGAAAGCCACGATATTCTGCGCTGCCATGATCACCCTAAGTCGCTACGGCGTGCCTCAACTATTGGCAGCTGTCGCTCACACACGTAGCAGAGAGCTCTTCACTGTAGCCGTTGTTGCACTATGTGTCGTGGTTGCAGTGATTGCCGGCTTACTTGGTCTCAGCCCTGCATTGGGAGCATTTGTTGCTGGCGTGGTTGTCAGTAATTCAATCTACAGCCACCGCATTCTCGCAGATGTATTACCTTTCAAAGATTTGTTACTCACACTCTTCTTTGTGTCTATTGGCTTACTTATCGATCTTCAAACTCTCGCGGAGCATTGGGCGCTAATACTCATTGGCACCATTGCTACTCTTATTGCCAAAGGCATCACAGCAGCGATTGCCGCGAGGGTGTCCGGCTTACGAAGTGGCGACTGGTTACTCACCGCTGCTGCATTATCAAGCACGGGAGAGTTTTCAATCGTCCTCCTAAACCGTGCGGCTGAGCTCAATGCCATCAATCCCGTTATTGAGCAAATACTACTGGCGTGCACGGCAATCACAATGGGGCTTGTACCATCACTGATGAGGTTTTCACACCCAGTGATCAAGAAACTACACAGAATGGGACTTAAAAGCAAATCCATGAAGTCTCGTCATGATTTAGGTATGCCTGGGAAAATAGACTACCTCAAAGATCATGTGATTATATGTGGTTATGGCCCAGTAGGCCAAAAATTACACGCCTCACTAAAACGTAACAATATTCGTTCAATCATTGTGGAGAACAATGACGACACGGTGAAGTATCTACTTCAGCAAGGCAGCAAGTGCTTATTCGCAGATGCGCGACATCGAATCACCTGGGAGTTAGCCCACATCAAGCGAGCCAGAGCTGTTGCGTTCACATTCCCCCTCAAAGATGTAGTCATCTCAGCATTGCCCATTGTACGAGAAATTTGCCCGAGCATTATAGTAATCGCCAGGGCTAAATTTAGTAGTGATGCCCGAGAGCTAGAAAGGGCGGGTGCCAATCACATACTGCTTGACGAAGAAGAATGCGGCAAAGCCGTAGTGAAGACCGTGATGAGATGCTTCAACCTTGAGGATGAGGCTCAAGATAACGCATAAACAGATCACTCCACTTCATTTTGATGGGTCTTTTTTGTTACTAGAGCCCCCCTCTTTCGACTGGCCCTTCTTGTAGGAATCACTTCGGTAATCAGTCTGATAGAAACCTGACCCTTTGAAAATAACACCAGATCCAGTGCCCAGCAAACGTCGAACTTTGCCTAAGCAGCTGTCTTGGGGGCAATCTTCAAGTTTAGGGTCACTCATTTTCTGAAAAACTTCAAAAATCTGACCGCACTCTTTGCACTGGTAATCGTAATTGGGCATATTGGTTTGAGCAGTAAATTATTCTCGATGAGTATGAAATACAAGCGGTGATTAACGCCAGAATTGCATGCAGACAAGTCAGAAACATTTTTTGAAAAGTATACCAATAGCCGTGATTGGCACATCATGATATCTTGACCTGATCCACTTATTGCGTTACTCGTGGTTATCCCAATAGTAACTTATTATCCCTGATAGTTCAATTTCATGAAATATCTACAGTTGTTTCACTTCCCCATCCTAGGTCTTATAGCTGCGCTCATTTGTCAGTGTGCGCCCTATCAAAATTCACTAAGCCAGTCACATTATCTTTCTGGATATAGGGCCCAAAACGACACAGCTGTTTCAAAGAGTTCACGTTCCTACGAACCCAAAGGTTACTGGGATGGAGATGGCGTCCCAGGTGCTGCCAAAATTCGGATCGTGCGTGCCGAACAAAAAGCCTATTTCTATAAAGGAGGCGTTCTTGTAGGCATGACACCAATCTCCTCTGGAAGTGACAAACATGCGACACCAGCGGGCAACTTCAAAGTAACTGAAAAAGATATTGATCACGAATCATCAGTCTACGGCATCATCAAAAACAAAATAACAGGTGAGGTTGTCAATAAAGACGCTGACTTTAGAATTCACAAGCCAGGACCAAATGAGATCGCAGTGCACGCACCAATGCCAAACTTTATGCGCTTCAATCACGGCATTGGAATGCACACAGGCTTTCTTCCAGGATACGCAGCATCTCATGGTTGCATTCGTATGCCTCAGCAGATGGCCGCTAAATTTTACGAAAACGCTAAATTAGGCACTCCTGTCATCGTTGAGTAGTCAACTCCGCCCACACCCATCAGCACCACGAAATATGGCCAATTCTCTCGTTCTCACTATATGCGCTCATGACCGCCCAGGTGTCATGAAACTTATTTCCAAAACCATCTCTGATACAAATGGCAACTGGCTCGAAAGTAGAATGGCTCGACTCGGTGGTCAATTTGCAGGAATTGTCCGCATTGAGTGTGAGGAAGGTAAATTAGCACAGCTGAGTGATAATCTGCGAGCACTCTCTACGGAAGGAATCGCCGTTCAAATCCACGATCAAGGAGACTTCTCCGACTACCCTTACACACGTTGTTTGCGACTCGACATCTATGGTAATGACCGCCCCGGTATCGTCAGTCAATTGACTCAAGCCATCTCAAATGCGGGTGCTAATATTGAGGAGCTCAACACCTCTATTAAAAGTGCCGCCATGGCTGGGCATCCCATTTTCCATGCCTCAGGTACTGTTTGTGTGCCAGACAGCACAAATGAAGAAGAACTCATCAGCGCCGTTGAAGCGCTTAGCGATGACCTCAATGTGGAGATCGGGGAAGTAGCATAGCCCCGCCGTAGGCAAGCTAGCTACTCTGGCTCTTATTGCTCAAACAAAAAAACTCCGGCTACCATGTGGCAACCGGAGTTTGATGATTTTTAGGTGAGGCTCTACATCATGCCGCCCATACCACCCATGCCACCCATTCCGTGGTCATGACCACCGGCAGCTGGCTCTTCCTTCTCAGGAA
>JBNABE010000178.1:0-3656 GCA_049631945.1 Akkermansiaceae bacterium | reverse complement strand
TGGAGGTCACGGTGGGTATGCCCTCTATTTATTCAACTCACAAGATGAGAGGGACGCAGCTGTGGAGGCACACGATGACATGCGCGCCATTGAGCCATATTGTCTATGACGATTGCTAATCCAGAGACCATAGACATCATCGGTTTGCCGGTAGCAGCAACCAATTATCAAGAGGCTATCGATTGGATTGATGCTGCTGCATTATCGGCTGATCGTGCTTACGCCGTTGAAGCTGCCAATACTCATGTAGCTGCGCTATCACGTCACAATGCCGATTTTGGCGAGGCGATGGCGCAATTTGATTTGATCTGTCCGGATGGTATGCCTCTTGTCTGGATGCTGAATCATAAGCTCAATGAGGGAGACAAGCTCACGGACCGTGTTTATGGGCCAACCCTCATGCTTAAAACCATAGAGGCGTCTGAACAACGACAGCACCTGAAGCATTTCTTTTTTGGTGGCACCCAGGCTACTCTGGACAAACTCAAAAAACGATTTTCACAAGATTTTCCGGCGGCTAACATTGTTGGCTCTTATTCTCCCCCCTTTGGCAATTGGCCCGAGGATGAGTTTGAGCGTATCTCCGATCAAATCAAAGCGTCCGGAGCAAATCTGGTTTGGGTCGGCTTGGGATGCCCCAAGCAGGAGCGATGGATTGCCGAGCATAAGGATTGCCTGCCTCCTGCTGTGTATTTTGGCATTGGTGCGGCTTTTGCCTTTCATGCAGGCGAAGTTAAGCAAGCACCCGCATGGATTCAAAAGTGCGGGGTTGAGTGGCTCTACCGACTTTGCCGTGAACCGCGCAGGCTTTTCCGTCGCTACTTTACCTACAACTCTCTGTTTGTATGGTATGCTTTACGAAACCAAATAAGGGATTAATCAACGCTTCTATGGCCGATACGAGCAAAACTGTCTACGTGGGAATGAGCGCAGATCTCATCCACCCAGGGCATATCAACATTATCGACATTGCACGTACGTACGGTGAGGTGACTGTTGGGCTACTAACCGATGAGGCCATTGCGAGCTTCAAGCGCTTGCCGTATCTGCCATTTGAACATCGGAAAAAAATTGTCGAAAATGTCAAGGGCGTCGCTCATGTGGTTGCACAAGAGACTCTCGATTACGTTCCCAATCTTCAGAAGTTAAAGCCGGACTACGTGGTACATGGTGACGACTGGAAAGATGGGCCGCAAAAAAACACTCGAGCCCAAGTCATTGAGGCTTTGAAAGAATGGGGGGGAGA
This sequence comes from Akkermansiaceae bacterium, assembly GCA_049631945.1. Classification (GTDB taxonomy): domain Bacteria; phylum Verrucomicrobiota; class Verrucomicrobiia; order Verrucomicrobiales; family Akkermansiaceae; genus Oceaniferula. Next base: position 2,410 of record JBNABE010000178.1, on the reverse strand, counting down.
ACTCGTTGAGCCCAAGTACACCGAAGGCCTGTCCTCGACTGCTCTTAACAAGGCAGTGAGGGAGGTGGGTATTACTCCGGGGGTAAGGTTAGGCAGGTTGCGTCGCTTAATGGCTTCCAAGCCGATTGTAAGAGCGATGGAAGCGCATAATGGATTGTCCGGACTGATTGTGGAGCATTGCCAATGCGAACATGATGGCAAGCACGAGGAGTTCGATGCTATCTGGTTAAGCAGCCTGACTGACTCCGCTGCCAAAGGGCGTCCCGATATCGAGTATATAGACCGGACATCGAGGGCCCAAACCATCAACGAAATTTTAGATGTAACGACCAAGCCGATCATCTATGACGCTGACACGGGGGGGATCACGGAGCATTTTACCAAAACTGTACGCTCACTCGAGCGTCTCGGCGTGTCCGCTGTCATCATTGAGGATAAACAAGGGCTGAAACAGAATTCTCTCTATGGCACATCACGTCAGCAAGACCTTCTCGACAAAGAAGCGATGTGCGAGAAAATTCAAGCAGGTAAAAAAGCACAGGTTACCGAGGATTTCATGATTATTGCACGGCTGGAAAGCTTGATTGCAAATCTGGGAGTCAAGGATGCTATCGACAGGGCCGAGGCCTACATCGCGGCTGGTGCTGATGCGATTATGATTCATAGCTGCAGGTCTGAAATTGACGAGATCCGTGAGTTTTGTGCCGCCTACGATACCTTGTCTGCGAAAGCTCCACTTGTTGCGGTGCCTACAACTTATAATCAAGTCTACGAGACCGACTTGATCGATATGGGCTTCAAGGTCGTTATTTACGCAAATCATCTTTTAAGAAGTGCCTACCCGGCGATGAAGCACACGGCTGAGTCCATCCTAAGACATGGCCGTTCAAAAGAAGCGGATGAATCGTGCATTGCCGTGCAGGAGATCCTCGGACTTATTGAGGACTAATAAACGTGGTTGATTCCGAAACATTTTATAATGCCTTGCGGAGCGCGGGTATTGATTTTTTTGCGGGAGTGCCTGACTCGCTGTTAGGCCCAATTTGTGCGTGTATTGCTGACAAGGCCCCTGAAGGCAAGCATCACATTACAGCCAACGAAGGTGCTGCGGTAGCATTGGCAGCCGGATGGTATCTCGGGACCGCCAAACCGGCCATGGTGTATATGCAGAACTCGGGTCTAGGTAATGCCGTAAACCCCTTGCTTTCACTTGCCGATAACTCCGTCTATGGGATACCGATGCTCATCATGATAGGGTGGAGAGGTGAGCCCGGCGTCAAAGACGAGCCTCAGCACATAGCGCAGGGTGCGGTTATGGAATCCATGCTGGAATCAATGGGCATCTCCTATCACCGCCTACCAGAGAGTACTGCTGATGCGGCTTCATTGATTAAAGAAATGAGAGCACAGACAGAAGCTGAGCAAAAACCGGTTGCCTTGCTTGTCAGCAAGAATGCGTTCACGCCCTACGCATCGGAAGTTTGTGAAGATGGAGGATCCTTGCCTATGTCCAGGGAGCAAGCGATTGCGATCATGATAGCCAGTATTGAAGGTGACAGCACGATTGTTTCTTCCACGGGTATGATCTCTCGCGAGTTGTATGAGTTGCGTGAACAAAGCGGCTCAAACCATGACCGTGATTTTCTCACCGTTGGCAGTATGGGGCATTGCTCGCAGATCGCCTTGGGGGTAGCACTGGCCAACACTCACAAAAAAGTATTTTGTCTGGATGGTGACGGGGCGGCGTTAATGCACATGGGATCTATGGCTATCATAGCTCATTCTGGCGCTGCGAACTTCACCCATGTTATTCTCAACAATGCCAGCCATGGTTCTGTTGGCGGGCAGCCAACTTGCGGATTCGAAATTAGCTTTACCGATATTGCAAAAGGCTATGGGTATGTTTCAGCAAGCTCTGTAAGTAACGAAGCTGACCTAGTTGATGCTCTTCAAGGAATTCAAGATGCCAATGGACCGTCACTTATTGAAATCAAAGTGGCTGCGGGCAATCGAGAAGACCTTGGTAGACCGGGGATGAGCTTAAAGGAGCAAAAAGAAGCATTCATGAAGTATCTAGGCACTTAGTTTGGAAACGGATGTCGACGCAGCAATATTACCATGGTGAAGACGGTTGGTCTGAGCTCTGTAATTTTCTTGATACCATCGAGGCGGGTAAGATTCTTCTGGTAACCGGGAATCAGATGTATAAGGCCTCTGGTGCCAAGGATTCTCTGCAGCCTGTATTAAAACATAAACAAGTTTTACATCTCACCTGTATTCAAGCGAATCCGCTTGCAGAGGACATTGACACATTACTTGAGCAAATTGAGAACAAAACAAGCTATCAAGCCATTATCGCAATTGGTGGTGGTAGTGTTATTGATACTGCCAAATTACTGAAGGCTTTTTG
>JBNABE010000177.1:0-3664 GCA_049631945.1 Akkermansiaceae bacterium | reverse complement strand
CGAATTACCCGGTGCGATGGCCGGCAAGGAGCATGAAATCCTGGTTTTCTTTGATGATACAGATAAACGCATGTCGCGGGGGAAGTCAGGAACCTTGGCAGGGATATGGCAAACCGTTTGGTTGGAGTCCGTTCCGCAAGACTACATCACGACCTTTTATCAAACCCCGGACATCGACCAGTCATGTCTGACGCTTAAGGTGAACGCTACTGACCCCTCGCTAACAGTCTCCGCCACCGCTCTGGATCAAGGGTATCCGGTCGCGACCGCGCAGGGTGATACGCAGAAATCCTTTACGCTGAAGATTCCGAATCAAAAGCTGTGGAGTCCCGAATCCCCCTTCCTCTATGACCTGGTTCTGGAGTTGAAACGTGACGGGAAGACCATTGACCGAGTGGAGGGATACTTCGGCATGCGCAAAATCTCCACGGGCGAGGTGGACGGTCAGCCGCGTATCTTTCTCAATAACGAAGTTTACTACCAAGTTGGGCTACTCGATCAGGGGAGCTGGCCTGACAGCTTTTTCACCCAGCCTTCTGATAAATGCTTTGAGTTTGAGATCCAAACCGCCAAGGACATGGGCTTTAATGTCATTCGTAAGCACTTTAAGGTCGCCGCAGAGCGGTGGTATCACTGGTGCGATAAGATCGGGATGCTCGTTTGGCAGGATGCTCCCCGTCAGATTCTCTTTGTCAGAAGTCTCCATAAAACAGAGGAGGACAAGCAACCCCAGCGTGATGTGGTGCGAGATATGGTTACGCAACGCTACAACCACCCCTCGATCATCACTTGGGTGCTTTTCAATGAGGGAGGAGCCCAATTCGATCCGCGAGAGATGACCGTGATGACTCGCCAGCTGGATACCTCTAGATTGATCAATGCCACGAGTCATGTGCACGAAAGTTTCATTCAGATGGGACGCCGCCGCTACGAGGTGGATTTCCATGATACCCATTGTTACGACCGCACCTTAGAGCTAAAGGACTATGACAGTCACATCCCCGCGACCTTAGGTGAATACGGGGGAGTTGGATATGAGATTAAGGAGCATTCCGTGCAGAATGAGACGAAAAACTGGGGGTATGGTGATATGGTGCACTCCGAGGAGGCATTACTCTCCGAATACGAGAAGCTAATCCAGCAGGCTGTCGCGATGCGTAAAACCGACAATCTCTGTGCGGTCATTTACACCGAACTCACCGACTTCCACAATGAGGTGAACGGCTTTATCACCTTTGACCGTGAAGTGGTGAAGGTTGATGTCGAAAAAATGCGCGAGATCAACATGCAGTTCCGTCACATCGAAGCGAAAGACTGAAGCCATGCTCAAACAGAACACGCCAAAAAGAAATATGAGTGTATGGGCTGCGTATACAATGCTGGCTCTTATCGCACTGCCTATTGTTGCATTGGGAGGGGAGACCACAACTAGCAAGGTCGAGGTCTCAGACTTTGATTCGATCAAACTCTATACCTTGAAGAACAACGTTGGAACGGAGGTGAAAGTTACCAACTATGGGGCTATCATCACCTCGATTGTTGTTCCAGATCGCGAGGGCAGGTTTGACGATATTGTATTAGGCTACGATCGGGTCGAAGATTACATGAACGCGGTTGATAAGCCCTACTTCGGGGCCGTGGTTGGCCGCTATGGAAATCGGATCGCAAAGGGGCAATTCACCTTGGATGGCGAAACCTATACGCTGGCGATAAATAATCCTCCGAACCACTTGCACGGCGGAGTCATTGGATTCGACAAGGTGGTCTGGGATGCAAAGCCCATCCAAGGAAAGGATTTCACCGGCCTTGAGTTGACCTATCTGGCTAAGGACGGTGAAGAGGGGTACCCGGGCAATCTAGCTGTCACCGTAAGGTATAAATTGAATGAGGCCAATGAGCTGGAGGTCGAGTATCAAGCGACGACTGACAAGGCCACTCCGGTCAATCTAACTCAGCACTCCTATTTTAACCTCGCAGGAGAAGGCAACGGCAACATTTTAAAGCATGAGCTCTCTATTAATGCGGATTATTATACGCCCGTAGATGAGACGCTGATTCCAACTGGAGAGATCGCTCCAATCAAAAACACTCCGTTTGACTTTACCATACCCAAAGCGGTCGGACGTGATATCGCTCAAAAAAATGAGCAACTTCAATACGGGGGCGGCTACGATCATAACTTCGTACTCAACAAAGGTGGTAAAGCCGGCGAAATGACACTTGCAGCGAGTATTTTTGAACCTGAGAGCGGCCGCTTTCTGGAAATCTTCACCGAGGAACCAGGTATTCAGTTTTACTGCGGCAACTTCCTCGATGGGCGGCTTAAAGGAAAGGCAGGTCGTCCCTATAGTCACCGAGGAGCCATCGTGCTGGAGACCCAACACTATCCCGACAGTCCCAATCAGCCCCACTTTCCGAGCACCATCCTAAAGCCAAATGAAACGTATCACAGCAAAACCATCTTCCGGTTTTCGACCAAGTGAGTCGTGAGCAAGTAGGAGAATCATCAATGGAAAATAGCAGACAACTCAACCAGTATTGCCAAAACGGTTTTTTGAGAGGTGCCCTGATCGTCTTACTTTTTTTTATTTTTCATGGAAGCACTGTTGCCACTGAAAATGTGAAAAAGGGAACTAAGTTAAATGTATTATTTGTTGGAATTGACGATTTAAATGACTGGGCCATATCCAAAATGGAGGGATATGAAGGAGCTAAAACGCCACATTTGGATCAGTTAGCTCAGCAGGGATTGTTATTCAGTAACGCGCATTGTGCAGCTCCTTCTTGTGGCCCCTCAAGGACCAGCTTGATGACCGGGATTCGTCCTTCCACATCAGGTAATTATAATAATAGCCATGATTGGCGAAAAAATGATTACTTAAAAGATGTTCTGACTTTACCAAAATATTTCATGAAACATGGATACAGATCCATTGGTGGTGGTAAGATTTTTCATGAACTTGAACACTGCCAGGGGCACAATGATCTCAGCAGTTGGGATGAATTTTTTCCTGGAGGACAAAAGCAAATGCCAAAAGCATGTCATCCTGAGGAAAAACCTAACCGTGGGTTGGTTCATTTTGATTGGGGGGCAACTGGCAAAGAAGTTACAGAGATGAGTGACCAAAAAGTGGTTAATTGGGCCATTGGTGAGCTTAATAAAAAACAAGACAAGCCATTCTTTATGGCGGTTGGCATCTACCGCCCTCATCTCCCTTGGTATGTGCCTCAATATTTTTTCGACCTTTATCCTGAGGATAAAATTACTATCCCCTACAATAAAAAGAATTGGAGGGAGAGCTTTCCGAAAGAACTTATAAACATGGGGGGCTCGAGAAGAGTCTGGGACAAACATGTCTTGAAGACAAATCGTGTGAAAGAAGCCATCCAGGGATATTTGGCTTGTGTGAGTTATGCGGATTATGAATTGGGTCGTCTGATGGAAGCCTTGGATAACAGTGCTTATAAAGACAATACGGTTGTTGTCTTATGGACTGATCACGGCTGGCACCTAGGGGAAAAAAACACATGGGCCAAGTTCACATTATGGGAGGAATCAACCCGTGTTCCACTAATTATCCGGAGTCCTAGTCACAACAACGAAGGCAGACATTGCACACGTCCTGTTAGCTTGATGGATATTTATCCGACACTGTTAGATTTA
>JBNABE010000176.1:0-3671 GCA_049631945.1 Akkermansiaceae bacterium | reverse complement strand
GCGCCTTGGCTTGAGCTGCAACCAGTATGCTTACCTGATACTGACACCACTGGGATTAGAAATCTTCCCCTTTTTCAATGCCCGCAGAAACCTACAGGTGATCTACTGGACGCAAATAGCCGAGGTCGATTATAGCAACAGCAAGCTCACCATTCATTTCTCTGAGCAAAAGAACAGTGGCGTAATCATCTCTCTTAGACCCATTGCGCCACCGCAGCGAGAGCTTCTGAAGAAGGCTATAGAAGGCCGTATGCAACAATCCAAGGAGCCCAATAAATAAACGGCAAGCCAAGATCTTGGGCACAAAAAAGCCACGCCTGATGACGTGGCTTGTTGTGTATGAATCAATCAATAACCCGAAACACTCTACATGAGCCAACGGGTAGATTGCGTAAGAAGGTTTGCTTAATTGACAGCCACTGCATCGTTACCGGTCTCACCGGTACGAATGCGGATGGCTGATTCAACAGAGGAGATAAACACCTTGCCATCACCGATCTTGCCCGTGTTGGCACTCTTTACGATGGCTTCTGCAACTGTCGCAGAATCCTCGTCGTCTACGATGATCTCAATTTTCACCTTTGGCAGGAAATCAACAGTATACTCACTACCGCGGTAAATCTCGGTATGACCTTTTTGGCGTCCGAATCCTTTAACTTCTGTAACAGTCATTCCTTGAACACCTACGTCTGCGAGGGACTCCTTAACTTCTTCAAGCTTGAAAGGCTTAATAATGGCTTCGATTTTTTTCATAATGGTCAGTGGTTGGTAAATAATGGTTTGTGTTTAATATAGCAAGCAAGCATCGTGCCAAGTCGGAAAGATACTATCAATATTTCTTGTTTTTTAAGCCTGTTTTGAGCGCATTTGGATCAATTCGGCTCATTTTATGGTAAATCTTCCACCTGGAAGCTGGCAGACCAAACCCTGGATCTCGAGTTTTAGTAGCAAGGCATTAACCTCAGGAAGCGGCAAACCAGTGTTTTCGAGAATTTCATCAACCCTCATGGAATCGTTACCAAGCGCATCATGAATCAGTCGTTCAGAACCGTCAAGCTCTGGAAATATTTGATCAGAATCTGTCATTTCAGATTCACGAGGTGAGCTTTCGAGAGGCATGAGAGAAAGGTCATCCATAATATCGTGACCACTCGTAATCAGCGTTGCCCCCTCACGAATGAGAGCATTACAACCTGCAGACGATGGCCGGTCAATTTGACCCGGAACCGCATAAATCGGCCGCCCTAGTTCCCCAGCAAGGTTTGCAGTGATGCGTGCTCCCGACCACTCAGGGCATTCGACCACCACCACAGCACGTGACCATGCAGCGACGATGCGATTGCGCATGGGAAACGTCTTTTTGCTTGGTGACGTATTCAGAGGAAATTCAGACACGACTGCTCCATGACCTGAGGCTATTTTTTCGGCCAAGGCCATGTTTTCAGGTGGATATACCTGCCCCAGACCAGATCCAATTACGGCAACTGTGCGACCACCAGCCGCCACGGCTCCCTCATGGGCATGGGTATCTATCCCCCTCGCCAGACCTGACACAATGGTAAATCCGCTACTGGCCAATTGAAATCCAAACTGCCGAGCCGTCTGAATACCGTAGTGAGATGTTTTCCGTGAACCCACAATTGCCAGTGCATGACAATCTTCAGAGCTCAACTCCCCCCACACATAAAGTACCAGTGGTGGATCATAGCTCTGCCTCAAAGCACTGGGGTATTCCTGGTCTTCGAGAGTAAGGATGCTGAGACCACGCTGCTCAACATCATTCAGCTCCGCTACTAGATCAATTCTCATTTCCCAATCACTGATCATGCCCGCTGTCTCTGCACCTATACCTTGCACGGCCATCAGTTTATCCTGGGTTTGCGATAATATTTTACTGGCACTGCCAAAGTGCTCTATCAGGCGGCGCACTCTCACAGGCCCTATCTTTGGGAGCATATTGAGCGCAATTAAGGCCTCACGACAATTCATCACACCAACCTAACAGGACGAGATATAATGCCAAATCCCAAATGAGACAAAACAAGCAACAACTCATTAAACGAAAAAAACTCCCCTCGCTGAGCGCGAAAGGAGTTTTGAAAGGTCCGGATAATTTCCGGATGACAATACCCTCTGCTGGGGGCCTGACTAGGCCTTGAGCTTGGGCTTGCCTGCTCGGCGCACAGAGCCGAAACGCTTCTGAAACTTGTCGATACGTCCTTCGGTGTCCACAAACTGTTTCTGGCCAGTGAAGAAAGGGTGTGAATCGGAGGTGACACCCATTGAGATAATGAAGTGGTCAACACCGTCGATTTGCTCAACCTTGTCAGACTTGGCAGTCGAACGTGTGATAAAACGCACGCCTGTTGTCATGTCCTGAAAGGCAACGGGATGGTAGTCGGGATGAAAATCTGATTTCATGATTATTGTATGTTGTTGCCACCACGTTTCCAGCGCAGCGGGAATGGGAAAATGCATTATTTTAACATCGTGTCAAGTCGTTACGTTGATTTTGATCAGCTGCGGCTCTCCGGCAGAGTTATTTCACCCCACTATCAACATCTTGACGTGCCAACACCGAAATGCTCGCGCATTTTAAGATAAATAAGCATTCTGCGGCTAGAAGTAGCTAATCAACTCGCCTTGATGTTCTGAGTGTGACTGCTTGAAAAGAATGTAGGTATTTTGAGCGTCACGCCAACGAGCCACGTCACATTTTGTAACCTTACAATGATAACAATCTTTCACACTCACCTCAGAGATCGCTGGGAGCCCTTTATCACGAATATAGGCATTACTCACTATGATGAGATAAAGATTAGGCCCAGCCTGCTCAGAAAAGCACACCATCGAAGCTTTTTTCGCTCCCGGCAAGGTGATCTCCTTACAGCCATTACAGCTAAGCTTTTGAATTCCCTCGGGCAGAGTATTGGGTGTAGGCAACTGGTGATTGGTCAGCCATGAACGAATACGTTCTGGATTATCTTCTTTAACATCATACTCAAAACTCGCATTGAGCAAGTTTTCTGCATGATGCTGTACCTCATGAGATTGAAATAGTGCATCTGAAGACGATGGCAGAGGGGTGATTTTGTAGGCTAGAAAGACGCCTATCACCAATGCCGCCGCGATTGCCACTGCACTACTTAGCTGCCTCCCCAAGTTTTTGTGCCTTGAGACCTGATTGATCTCAGCCTGGGGCACTGACCGAGTGGCGACCAAGTCTTGCTCAATGAGCATTGCTGTCAAAAGCTCATCACGCAAACCCCTTGGTGGCTGAATGCCACCCACAGCATCGATGAAAAGCTCATCTAAAGCATCATTATCTTCGATATCTTGAACCTGATCTTTTTCCAGCACACCAATAATTTGCTCTCTGAGCCCGGATGGTATTTCAACACTAGAGAGAGCCGATGCAAACGCCGCGTCTTCCGCACGCTCTCTGGCTAACCATTCACCCAGCTCAGAGTTCTCGGCGGCTAATCGAAGTGCCTCTGCAAAATCAGCATCCACAACATCGGCCCCATTCGGACGAAAACTCTGCAAAATAAATTGAGCTTGTTGTTTATCCATGGCTTCCAATTTTGTTAGGGGTTAGCTCGATTACATTATCGATTTCACTTGATGCAGTAGTAAGCATTTTCAGACGCAGCTGTTTCTTACCTCTCGAA
>JBNABE010000175.1:0-3795 GCA_049631945.1 Akkermansiaceae bacterium | reverse complement strand
ACTAAACTCAAAGCCCGCCCCCTTGACTTGTTTATACTACCCAACTTTTTATGGAAGACAGCAAGTTCCATATTGGTATAGTTCTTGCGAATCCTGAGAACTTGGATGCATATCAAAGTTACACCTGCGATGGCTGGCCAGGATTTCACGCGCCCCAAAATCATTTTTTAGACAACGAACATCATGAGACTTTTTAACATTCATTTCTTCGCCGCAGCCTGCATGGCCAGCACACTCTGGGCAGCCCCGGATGGAAACATTTCAGATCTCAAACCTGTCGACAACTGGGATAAGCTAGCCAATGGCGTGTATGTTGCCACGCTAGGCGAGTCTGAAAAAATATATCGCTACAGTGATCTTGCAGGTGAACCACCCAAGATCTCAGCACTCAATAAACTTGCTGACATACCACTGAGCAAGGCTCTCAAGAACGCGCGTTACCGTCTCAGCCCTGATCACAAGATCATGGTCTACATCCCCACCGAGCCTGATGAGAAAATCTACGGTTACGGCCTGCAGTTTGATAAAACCATGCGCAGCGGTAAGGTGATCGAACTCAAGGTCGATCACTACAGTAAAGACGGTGGCTCCACCCACGCACCGGTTCCCTTCTACATCTCCAGTAAAGGCTACGGAGTGTTCTTTAATACAGCCGCCTATCTTAAAATTTACAACCAAGTCTGCAACCGCAAGGATTCAGCAGCTCTACCCAAAGAAGTCGACCGCAACCCGCCTGCCGATGAAAAACAACCCGGCCCATGGCTGGCAGTACCGCCGAGTGATGCTATCGAGGCATATGTTCAAGGCGAAGGCATTGAGCTTGTTGGCTTCACCGGCACGAGCCTGCAAGATATCGTAGCCCGCTATAACCTCTATTCTGGAGGAGGCGCCATGCCTCCACTCTGGGGATTGGGTTTCTGGCACCGTACTCCCGCTTCATTCAGCGCTGATGAAACCAAGCAAGAGATTGCTGACTTTAAAGACCATGACATACCGCTCGACGTGATTGGCCTCGAACCTGGCTGGCAGTCTAAATCTTACCCCTGCACTTTCGAATGGCAGAGAAAACGTTTTCCTGACCCGGCGGCTTTCACTGAAGAACTACTCGATGACGGCATTCGTCTCAATCTCTGGGTCAACCCATACATCTCCAAGCATGCCCGAATTTACAAAGACATGTATCCCCTGTCGGGCTCGCACACGGTGTGGCTTGGCATTGCCCCCGATTACATGCTTCCCGAGGCGCGCAAGGTTTTACTAGACCAGCACAAAACAGATCACTTCGACATCGGCATTTCAGGCTATAAGATCGATGAATGCGACGGTTATGATTTCTGGCTCTGGCCAGACCATGCCACTTTTCCCTCCGGGACACCCGCTGAAGTCATGCGCCAAACCTATGGCATGCAATTGCAACGCATGATCTACAAAGATCTCTATCAGAAAAATAATCGGCGCACTTATTCAAAAGTAAGGGCCAGCAATGGCGCAGCGTCCAACTATCCCTTCGTGATATATTCAGATTCCTATGGGCACGACCAGTATGTCACCGGCATCTCAGCTGCGAGCCTTGGAGGCATTCTCTGGTGCCCTGAAATCCGCAGTGCTCAAAACAGTCGTGAGTGGATCAATCGCATGCACACCACTTGTTTATCCCCCATGGCAATGCTGAATGCCTGGGCCAGCAAGACCAAGCCCTGGACTTACGAGGAATCGACCGATGCCATCCGCCGCACGATTCAACTCCGCATGAGACTCCTGCCCTACCTCTACACTGCCTTTGCCAACTACAATCAAGCTGGCATTCCTCCCGTTCGTTCCATGCTACTTGAGACTGGGGAGGCAAAAGCACTGGCCAAATCGGAAACGCGCAAACTTGACAGTGAAGTGGATCCATACGGAGACGGCTTTCATCAAAAAATCATCGAAGATAATACCCTCTACATGTTTGGCCCTGACATCCTCGTCGCCCCATTCATCAACTCCCAAACAGAGCGCAAAGTAAATCTACCTTCAGGTAATTGGTATAACTTCTACACTGGAACACTGGCAGGCAATGACACCACCATCGTGGTCACTGCCGAACAAACCGATGACATGCCACCACTCTTCGTTAAAGAGGGAGCACTCATCCCAATGCTTAAAGACTCGGTGAATCGGACCAGAGATATACGGGGTGCCGCCATTGAAATTCGCCACTACGGCACGGAATATCGTAGCTGCCAACTCTACGAAGACGACACCACCACCTTTGACTACATGAAAGGCGTCTACAATCTCTATGAGTTTTCAGTAGAAGATGGTGAGCTTGTGCAGAAAAAACTGGAACAGAATTTGGCCCCCTTCTACGCAGGATTTGAGCTCCGGGAAATGACGAAACAAAACGAGAATTGATCAGCCAGGCGGTTCACGCGGGCTTACGACAGTTCCGATTTCCGCTTTAATGCCACGGCCAATTCTGCAGTTTTTTCAATGAGTAACGATTCGCCGTGTTCAATCGTTTCCGCAAGGGATCGTGACGGCTCGTGGAGCTCATAAATATAATCAAACAGATCACTGGCCTCGTTACCGCTGAGCTCGACAAGTCCTGCTATCACAGCAACCTCCTTCCCCTGCTCCTTTGCCATACGTGCAACCCCTGCAGGTCCCTTGCCGCGCAGGGTCTGATCATCGAGTTTTCCTTCTCCTGTGATCACAACATCACTGCTGCAGACTTTATCAAGCAAGCCAATCTCCCTGGCAATGAGATCAAAGCCGGGGACCAATGACGCACTGCAAAACTGCAAGAGACCAAAGCCCAGCCCTCCGGCAGCTCCTGCTCCGGGAACAAGCGATGCCTTGTGACCATCGGCAAGATCGACAAGATGCTCTGACATAGACTCCAAGGCTGCCAGATCGTCTTCCCCAGCCCCTTTTTGAGGCGCATAGACCTGAACGGCTCCTTGGGAGCCCAGCAGAGGGTTATCAACATCACACGCAACCAGTATTTCTGGCAAAGTGATTTCTTGTGACCGGTCAATGGTGGCGCACTGCATCAGCCCTCTGGGAGTAGGCTCCAGCAATGCACCCTCTTTGTCCAAAAACCGAACACCTAGTGCCGCAAGCATACCACAACCCAAGTCATTGCTCGCACTACCTCCAATACCCATGATAATGCGCCGGACTGAATGATGTTCAATGGCATGTCGCATCATTTCCCCCGTGCCCAAAGTATTGGCCCGCCACACATCTCTCATTTTTTCGGGAATATGGCGTATTCCGGAAATCTCGGACATTTCCATGACCGCGGTATCGCCACAGATTACGTAGCTTGCACGTAGCGGCCGTCCTATGGCATCGTGGGCCTCGCAATCAACCCATCTACCACCGTGCGCAAGCCTCAGCACCTCAGCGAATCCGTCGCCGCCATCCGCAATGGGACAGGAGACAACGTCTGCTTGCGGTAAAACACACCGTATCCCTCGCACCATAAGCTCACATACCCTCTCAGCAGAGAGCACGCCTTTGAACTTATCAGGTGCTAGTAAGATATTCATATCAACGGGGATGATTACGAAAGTTAAGTGCAGTCAGTAAAATAGCATTGGTCCGCTCCCGCTCATATTGCCGAACCCTTGAGAACTCCGACGTATGGCAAATTCCGGTAACGACCTTGATAATCAAGACCATAACCGACCACAAACTCATCCCCAACTACAAAGCCACTGTAATCCGCTTGGCTAAATCGCTCACGCTCAATGTCCTTCGACAACAACACGCAGGTTTTGACCTCGGCAGCACCCTCTCCCTTCAGTT
>JBNABE010000174.1:0-3799 GCA_049631945.1 Akkermansiaceae bacterium | reverse complement strand
AGAACTGCAGATGGAGCCGGGGTCACAGCTGTCGTGACACCTAAGGATAAATCTGTAGGAATTACTGACACTGTGCGACGGGTTTCAGTTGGTGCAGCTGACCGAGTGCCTTTTTTTCGTGTCACCAACCTTTCGCGGAGTATGAGTAAGCTCAAAGAGCTTGGCGTTTGGATGGTGGGCACTAGTGATTTGGGTCAGGGTACTCTTTACGAGACAAGTTTTTCCGGTTCAATAGCGATTGTTATGGGCGCTGAAGGCAGCGGCATGCGAAGACTGACGGAGGATAACTGCGACTTTTTAATTAAAATACCCATGATGGGTAAGGTGGAATGCCTCAATGTGAGTGTAGCTACTGGGGTATGTCTCTATGAAGCGGTTCGCCAGCGTCTTGATATCGCAGATTGATCAATCTTCTATATGTCTTAGTATAGTTCGGCTTGAATTAGAGCAGCAATTACAAAAATAAGCATGATATTATATTTAATCAAACTTAAATATGTATTGTATCTCATTGGTATTTAGCTTATTGTCACGGAGCAGTTCACCCTTACCTGTATGTCAATGAAATCAAATAATCATAGTCACGCCGAACCTATTCTAGATGCTCATGCTCGCCCCATCGGTAACTTAGGAGTGATGCCAACCATGCATCGTAGAAAGTTTTTAGGCCTTTCAGGGGCCACAGCTGCAGGTATGATCTTAAGTGCAGAAGATGCATCGGCAGGGTGGTTCGGTTTTTATTCGAGTAAACCGGTGGCTGGCATTCCTGAATCGTGGGTCAGACTCAAGGGAGACAATGTGAATCGTTACGCGAACTATGTGAAGGGGCTCCGTCTTCGTAATGTGACACCACGCATGATATTAGCTCCGCATTTCAAAACCCGAGGCAGCGTAGTAAACAGCTTGCCTCCCAAGAAACTTTGGAAAAAAATGGGGCCTACCTTGAAGGTGATTGACCGTATGGCCGAGGAGTTGTCATTGCCTGTGAAGGCAATCTACTCTGCATACAGGAGTCCGCGATACAATGCCGCAGTAAGGGGTCATCCACGATCTTTTCATCAATTCAATCAGGCTGTTGATGTGGTATTCCACGGTGCAAGCTCGAGACATGCAGCAAGTGTTGCACGTTTTTTACGCGATCGTAAGCGCAAGTTCGAAGGAGGGATTGGTACCTATGGTGGGTTTGTGCATATTGATACCCGTGGGTTTAACTCTGACTGGTAACAGACACTAGTCATGTTCGAGCATGTCACATTTCGCTATCTAGAGTGCCTTCCATAACTATTTCAGATAGTCTCCACTTACCTGCCTGATTTTTGTTCCAGCTAAGTTTAAGCTCTATTTCCTCCTCAGCTAAACGTGTCTTTTTAGATCGAATAGCGAAATCAACCGCCGCCGTTGCTACGGCTCGGGTTTCATCAATAATTTTGACACCAATACTAACGACCTTTGCGTCGGCGGAGTCGACATGAAATGCAAAGAGCTGGTGACTCTCTATGAGTTGATTTCGTGAGAATTCTTTTTGATAATTCGCTACATCGACTCGGCAAGTTGCTGAGCTTTCAAGTAGGTTTGAAAAGCTGTTTGTTTTTAGAGCTCGGTAGGTTTTTGTTGCTGTTTCTGGAATGTCTAAGCATTGAACGACAGTTTCGGTTTGGCGTTTGATGATTTGGCTTGGAGAGAGCCACCAAAGCAAAATAACCGCGATGGCAACCAATGAAATGAGGAATATACTCCTAGACTTATTCATATGGAAATACTGAGCTCGCAACATTATCCTAGCAAGCAGTAAGATCGTGATTGGTTTGCAGGTATGTCCATGTTAGCTTAATACACATGTTAAAGCGTTTTCAATTCAAGCATCTGGTTCTCTTAGGCTCTGTTTATTTATGTCTAGGATTTGCTTTCCAAGCCTGCACGCCACGACAAGAATACTCAGAAATGCCCATACCTAACGCAAAAATGGCAGTAGACACAGGAACGTCTCTCGACCAATTAGGAAAAGGCTATGCCTTGTCCCAAGTTCATTGCTCTCAGTGTCATGTATTTAAACTTCCCAAGGATATGAGGGTAGAGGAGTGGCACACGATTGTCCCAGGTATGGCATGGAATGCTGGGCTTGATAAGCAAGATGAGGCAGCCGTTATGGCTTATCTTGTTGCTGCCACGGAGCAGATGCCTCGATCAAGAGATTGATTGTTATGGTGATTCGAATCATTCAAGCGCATTTTTTTGTTAAAATGCCAGCTTCAGTGGTTGCATTCACAGTAGTGAAGGGGTAAGTGATAAACATGACTATGATTGCTAAAGAATCTAATGTGATGTCTAAAACCAAAGAGCTTTGCGACGCAATCGCTGAGGACATCGAGTTTGTTACGCTACAAGGGCAGGTGGAGCGATTCCTAGCTGACGATGATGCCAAGCTCAAATACCAGTCACTTCATGAGCGTGGTGAGGAATTGCACAACAAGCAACAGGCAGGTGTGGAATTGTCTGACAAAGAAATCCAAGACTTTGAAGATGCCCGTGAGTCTCTTTTTGCTAACGAGGTAGCGAGCGACTTCATGGAGGCGCAACAAAGCTTGCAGACGCTGCAAAAGACTATTTCCAAATACGTCGGTATGACCCTCGAACTTGGTCGCACGCCTACGCCAGAAGATATGGAACAGGGTGACGGCGGTGGTTGCTGCGGTGGCGGCTGTGGCTGTTAACATTCGCCATATCAATTTTTTTCACCAAACCTCCTGAGTTTTCAGCTCAAGGAGGTTTTTTATTGCCCCATTCTCAATGAGTTAAAGCGCATAGCCGATAGATGAATATTTAGCGCATTCCTAAAAGCGAATACACTTCGCGCGTTGCTCTGCTTTGATTGAGGGTGTAGAAATGAATTCCATCCACTCCTTGATCTAATAGACCTGCACACTGTTCAGCAGCATGTTGTATTCCTACTCGCTGCACGGATTCTTTATCATCTCCTGCACGATTGAGGGCTTTGAGTAGACGTGCTGGAAAATGTGCACCAGCAGCTAACTCGGCCATGCGGTGAATACCTTTAGCTGATGTTATCGGCATGATGCCTGCAATGATAGGGATATTGATACCTGCAAGTTGGCATCGGTCACGAAAATCATAAAAATCGTGATTGTCGAAAAAGAGCTGGGTGCAAATATAATCTGCTCCAGCATCAACTTTCGCCTTCAGATAATCCATCTCCAATAATCTGTTTGGGGTGTCGGGATGTCCCTCAGGAAATGCTGCCACACCAATACCAAAGCCGCGAGGATCGGGATGTTTTTTTGACTCGTTGAAAGTTTTGATGTGACGAACAAGATCTATTGCTTGTTGGAATGCATCTTGAGACCGGTCGTATTGGCTATTGTTGGCCGGGGGATCACCACGTAAAGCCAGTATGTTACCAATGCTTGCCGTGGCATAACGATCCAGGGTGGATGTGATTTCTTCTTTGCTGTGTGAGACACATGTGAGATGTGGAATGGGTGGGGTATCTGTGGTCTCCTTAATTTTTAGTACGAGGTCGTGAGTAAGATCTCGAGTAGTGCCACCGGCTCCATATGTGACACTCACGAATGAGGGATTGTACTTTGATAAATCCTTAATAGTCTCATAGAGAGCTTGAGAAGCCTCTGCGCTTTTTGGTGGGAAAAATTCAAACGAGAAAGTAGGCTCCTCAGGTTTTATGATATCACTGATGTGCATTGCTTCATGAATTATTGTTGATTATGCAGATAAACAAAATAAAAAAATACATCACATTCACAACTTGGGCTAGTTTGAAGTG
>JBNABE010000173.1:0-3832 GCA_049631945.1 Akkermansiaceae bacterium | reverse complement strand
GTTGGTGCTGTTGACCTTGCTCAGGGCCGAAGTTTGTATGCGACATTGTGAGATTCACCAGTGGTTTTCGATATTTGGTATTGGAAATCATGATGCTAGTGGCTATCTCTCCGCGCGCTCTTTGTTCCCAACTAGCATTTATTTTCATGGCCTTTGATTTTTCTAGTCTTAATTCCGCCCAAGCAGAGGCCGTAAACGCACTCGATGGTCCAGTATTGATTTTGGCCGGGGCAGGAACGGGTAAAACCCGCACAGTAACCTGTCGGATCTCCCATATGGTGGAGCGTGGTATTGCGCCGGAAAATATTCTTGCGGTGACCTTCACAAACAAAGCGGCCAGCGAAATGCGTGAGCGGGTCAGCGACATGGTTAGTAAGAGCGCAGGTGAAGATATTACAGTATGCACCTTTCACTCACTTTGTGTGCGTATTCTCAGAACAGGAATCGACCGGCTTGGATACAAACAGAATTTCACCATTTATAGCGGTAATGATCAGACTGGCTTAATCAAACAAATCATTATTCGCAAAGGAGGGGCTCAAGAAAAAATAGAGCCTGGTATGGTATTGTCGATTATATCTAAGGCAAAAAATGCAGGAGGAGATGCGGATTCAATAGATGATCCCTTCATTGCCGATGTTGCACGGGCATATCAAAATGAACTTCGAGCCCAGAATGCGGTAGATTTCGATGACTTGCTATTGCTAGCGGAGCGACTGCTGCGCGAGTTTTCTGATGTTCGTGAGATTTGTAGAAAGCGTTGGACTCGCGTCACGGTGGATGAGTTTCAGGATACTAATGGTTTGCAAATGCGGCTACTGCAACAGCTCGTCGGTAAGCCCTATCACGTCTGTGTGGTCGGAGACGATGACCAGAGTATCTATGGATGGCGCGGAGCTGAAGTTGCGAATATATTACAATTCGAAAAATTTTTCCCAGATCCCAAGGTTGTCAGGCTCGAGAACAATTATCGTAGCTCGGCAGCTATCATTCATACTGCGAATTCTCTTATTGTTCATAATGTTGGTCGACGCGAGAAACAGCTCAGATCCGTTAAACCAGCCGGAGATCCACTAAGGATTATTTCGATGCCAGGCGACGAAGAAGAAGCTGAATTTATTTCTCATGAGATTACTGAATTGCATCGGGTTGAGAAAAAGCCGCTCGAAGATATCGCAATCTTGTTTCGAACTAATTCGCAGTGTCGTCACCTCGAGCTTGCTTTGCGCAAAGAGCAGATTCCTTACCGGATGATTGGAGCCCAGAGTTTTTATGACAAGCGAGAGGTGAGAGATTTGTTGGCATATTTGCAAGTGCTAGCAAATCCCAGTGCCGATGTGCCTCTATTACGTATTATGAACTCGCCGCCACGAGGTATTGGACAAGCGGCAACAGTTTTATTGACCGATACTTCAGCTGAGCGTGGAGGTAGCGTGTGGGAGGCGATGGGGGCGGCGTCTGATCAGCTGTCGACACGTGCCCAGAAATCAGTCCAAGCTTTCACTGAAATAATACTCAGTTATCGAGAGAGGATGACTTCTGGTGAAGAAAATATGGGGAGTGTGATGGTTGAGATGCTTGATGAAATGGGCTATATCGACTGGGTTAAACGTAACAGTAAAAATGAGACTGAAGCTGATCAACGGCGCGACAGCATTGACACGGTGATTCAGGATCTAAAAGACGCATTCAAGAAAAAGCTCTCGCTTCAAAAGTATCTGGATCTATCAGCTTTAGCCCGAGAGCGAGAAAGTGATGATGACATTGATAAGCAGCGAGGAGTTACCTTGATCACACTGCACGCATCTAAAGGTTTAGAATATCCCATCGTCTACCTTGTGGGGCTGGAAGAGGGCATTTTGCCCCATAAGCGCAGTATCGATGAGGGTACCTCTGATGAGGAACGCCGATTGCTCTATGTCGGTATCACACGAGCACAAGATCGCTGCACCCTTACTTGGTGCTCAGTCAGAACCAAATGGGGGCAACAACATGCAGGTGAAGCAAGTAAGTTTCTGATGGAGCTGGATGATAAATATATCGAGCAGCATGATTATGATGACATCATGGGGGCTGAGGTCACTGAGGAGGAGACGGATAATTTCTTCGCTGACCTAAAAAGTATGTTTGATTAAGCTCAATCGTATGAGGTGACATACCTCATGAGAAATTTTTGCGTGTATTAAAATGCAGAGACAAGTAATAAGCTTTGCTATGACCTCTTACATTCTCAAAATTTTCCTCTACGAAACCGAGCCGCAAGTATGGAGAAGGTTTTCAGTACCAGAGACCGCGACCTTTTCAGATTTACATCAAATCATTCAGAAGGTGATGGGGTGGAATGACGAGCAAGCTCATCAGTTTCGGCATGGTAAAGGTCGCCACTTGAAGCAGGTGATTTCTGATACCAGAGACGAAGTAGGGCCCAGTGATGAGTTCACTGACGAAAAAAAGATTACCTTAGCTCAATTCGCAGGCCGCAGAAAGTTGCCAGTTCGACTGATGTATCGCTACGATTTTTTTGATGAGTGGACACATGAAATTATCTTAGAAGACAAAACTCAAGATCTTGACTCCCCCAAGATTCTGGGTGGTGAACGTGCTTGTCCGCCAGAAGATTGTGGTGGTCCATTCGGTTATAAAGAGTGCCTCGCTGGTTATGCTGAGTGGATGGACGATGATTATGATCCTGCGGTTTTCGATGCCGGTGCTATTCAGCTCTAAGCTTACTAAAGTGCTGAATGATTCGATCTGAGGCCTTCGGAGTCTACAACTACGGAATCAGGAACTCTGCTCTACACTGCGCATTTGAATGTCGGTGATCTCAACGCGCATTGGAGTGGTTAGGATGTGTAGCACAGAATCGGCAACGTCATCTGCCTGAAGCATCTGCATGCTAGACCGTGTTTGAATGAGTTGCTCCTCGCGTCCTTTGAAGTAGTTATCGAGTAAGGGGGTGTCTACGAAACCAGGAGAGACGGTGGCGACGCGGGTTGGGTTACCATCAGCGCGAAGCTCTAGACGTAAGGCATCACTAACCCCTCGCACTGCAAATTTGGTAGGAGAGTAAAATCCGCCACTGGGCGGAACACGGTGGCCACTCATGCTAGAGATATTAAGGATTTGGCCGCCAGACTTGGGGAAGAGAGGAAGGGATTTCTGACAGCAGATCGTTAGTGCCTGAACATTAAGTTGCCACATGGTATCCCAATCTGCTGGATTGCCATCTGAAATACGGGAGAGTAAAGCCAGGCCCGCGTTGTTGACGAGGATGTCGAGGTGGCTAATCGAGGCGAAAACATTATCAATTTGTTTTGGATCAGAGAGGTCGCATGGGAGGGGTGTCACACCTTCAGGAAGCTTGGAGGTATTACGACACAAGCTTAAGACCTGAGCTCCAGCTGCAAGTAGCCTGGTAGCAATAGCGTGGCCGATGCCCGAGGATGCACCGGTGACAAGAGCTGTTTTATTGGAAAGTGGCATGAATATTTCTCTGAAAGCGTAGCTCGGTCATTAATCAGTGGGCCGGCTACAGGTAATCATGAACTCATTGCCGTCGGGGTCGATACACATGGCGAGATGAAGAGGGTCTTCAGGAGTGTCGGTGGGTTCTCTGGTGAGTGCTCCACCGAGTTCTTTAAGTCGTGCAATGCCTGCATGAATGTCGTCCACTCGAAAGCTCAAGCCAGTCCACGTACGCTTGCCTTCGCCCCCCCCGTGAATACCTATGGTGGCACCGGCGATGACCACCTCGCTCCATGGCTCTGAGGCGAATGAGATTTCTCCGTCGAATAGATCACGGTAGAAGTGGAGGCAGCGCTCCCAATCGGCG
>JBNABE010000172.1:0-3883 GCA_049631945.1 Akkermansiaceae bacterium | reverse complement strand
CTTAGCTACCTTTTTCTTGGCAGGCTTCTTAGCGGCTTTTTTCTTAGCTACCTTTTTCTTGGCAGGCTTCTTAGCCGGCTTTTTAGCTGCCTTCTTGGCTGCTTTTTTAGCTGGCTTCTTAGCGGGCTTCTTAGCTGCCTTTTTGGCTGGCTTCTTAGCGGGCTTCTTAGCTACACGCTTTGCTGCGGCCTTTTTGGCCTTGCGCGGTGCGGCTTTCTTTTTAGCGGTCTTTTTTTTGGCTGCCATAGTGTTGTTTGGTATTAATTATACTGTTTGTTAGGGTAGTGGAATCCGAAGTCTTGCTTTTGAGGGCGAGATTTTTTTAACGGATAATTTTTGTTAGATCGATTTTTGTTAGTGTGATTATCAACTTTTTAGAAGTCGTTAATTAAAAACGTAAGCTTTCTTTATAAAGGACAATGCTCTAACAGGTTCATTTGGTCAAGGAGGTAATTAAACTTTTCAAAACTATTTCTTTTTATGAAATGTTATACTTGGGTCAATGTTGATGTTAGTTTTTATTTCTGTTAGGACGTTTGAGTGTTGGTGATATTTTTTTTAATACTGTCCAGAATTCTTCGTCAGTTGGATGGCCGTTGAATAAAACTTGCCCTTCGGGTGATGTGATGACAGCCGTCGGTAGGTTCCTGACCCATAATAAACTTCCGAGTGATTTCTTATTTGAGTCGATTAGCCATGTGCACTTTGCATCAGCAGCGTTCTCTATTCTTATTGTCTCTGCATCTTGTATGATGTCTGGATACTTTGCTGTTAATATAGCGAGAACAGAAATATTGTTTTCATTGCATACTTGCGTTGTGGTTATGAAATCCGGTAGCTGCATCTGGATTTCTTGGCTCATGGGATTCCAGAAGTAGAGAACGATGCCTCTGCTTTTTTTTGTGTGCTCAGCTATCGTGTTGTTTTCATTGTTATGTTGAGACTTTAATATGGTGTTTAGAGGTAGTTGCGTTGAATTCATGGCCTCTTTTAGTCTCAGTTTCTCTATGTGTGGGCCAAATGCCTGAGCTTGGCGAGGGCTTAGCCAGAACGCCTCTGTAATGTGTTTTTTGAAGCTTTGTTTGTTGTTTGATTCTAATGCTTCCAGTGCTTGAGCATAGTGGGTGATAGCTGACCAGTCATCCACAAGTGCAAAGATCTCTGATTGATCTGGGTCAAAGGTTTTTTGATGCGCGATGAGCTCGGGGACTAGGCCGGCAATTTTAGAATAGTTGCCAAGATCAACGAGGTGTAGAAAGCGTGCTTCCAGCAGAACTTGTGGATGAATCCCAGCTTGTTGAGCATTCGCATAGGCAGTATCAAATCCGGTTTGTCCCGAGAATGTAAAAAGGTTTTCTATGATGCCATCTTTGCTAGTGTGCTCATTAGCCGTCACTGAAGTATCATTTTTTTGAGATGCCTGCTTCTCTGCAGCACATACTGAGGTTGATAATACAATGCTAAGTATTAAAGATTTCATGGTGTGAACTTGTAAGGATTGGGTGAAAAGACCAATACCAAAAAACGGACACCCTATGAACAGGGTGTCCGTCGATTTGAAATGAATGATGCAAGTTAGATGTGTTTAGTTGGCGGGAATGGTAAGCCGCTGACCAACTTGGATGACCGTGCTTGATAGCGCGTTTGCAGACTGGATGGCCTCTACGCTGGTGTTGTTCTTGCGCGCGATACCCCATAAGCTATCACCTGCGACAACAGTATATGTGCTTGAGGTATTGACCGGTGTGGGGTTGTTGGCTGCTATGTCATTAGTCAGTGCTGTGGTGGATTGGGGCTTGCTGGTGCAGCTTGATTAATCGGAGGCAGTGGCTGGTAGGCTGCGTTTGCTGTCGATTGAGGTGCCTGAGGGTAGCTGCCAGGCTCTCCTCCTGCTCGCGGCACTCCATATGGATTGGCTCCACCTGAGGGGCCTGGGTTATTACTTCTCCACTGACTGTAGCTTGACCCAGTCGAACAAGCATTGAAAAGTAGAGGCGCAAGGAATGTGGATGTAAGTAATAACAAGGTAGTTTTCATGGTTGGATAGTGTGGTTTGTTTTTATTTGATTCATGCTGCACGTTGCCACCCATTACATAAACAAACGATGACATTTTGTAAAATGGGTATATCAAGAAAACGTGTGTAGCGAGAGGATGCTTTCACTCACTGCGAAAAAAGAAATGAACTTTTAGAATCGATGGTGTGCCTACTGAGCTGATTCGATGCCGTAAAATCGATTGACTGAAGCCTCGGTATGCAGAGCCAAGTCCTCTAGACTTTCGCCCCTTGCATGAGCGATGACCTCTGCTGTGTGATATGTGAAGGCAGGCTCGTTGCGTTGACCTCGGTGGGGCACGGGGGCGAGGTAGGGGGAGTCGGTCTCGAGCATGAATGAACCGGCGGGGCAGTGCTTGGCAGTCTCAAGGACGGTCACTGCATTTTTGAAGGTTGCAATTCCGGTAAATGAGATCAGGCCTCCCAGCTTGAGAATGGGTTGGGCAGCTTCCAAGTTAAAGGGGAAGCAGTGAAATACTGCGCGTGTTTGGTCTGCAAAATCTCGATAGATGTTGATGGCGTCACAGAGTGAGGCATCACCGCTGCGGTCCCGCGTATGAATGACGATGTTTTTGCCGAGCTCAGCTGCAAGTATGAAGTGCTGCTTGAGGAACTCCCGCTGTCTAGCCTGATATTGCTCTGTGGATACCCCCTCAGGGGCTGGGTGGTAATAGTCGAGGCCTGTCTCGCCAATGGCAACACAGCGCGGATGCTGCGCGTATTTTTTGAGTAAGTGGATATATTGGTTGTCTGTTTCTTGAACATCACATGGGTGGATGCCCACACATGCGTAGACTTCGGGAAACTGCTCCGCTATCGCTATATTGCTCTGGCAGTCATCTAGGGACGTTGCCAGAGTAATCATACGCTCAACATGCCGCTGCTTAGCACGCTCGATGACTTCTCCAAGTTCCTCGGCCGAGAATTTGTGAGAGCCAAGATGGCAATGTGAGTCAGTCAGTTTCATCGATAGTTTCTACTTAAAATCTGATTTCAAACCACACGCCTGCGTAGGCTTGATCGTCACCCGTGTCACTGCCGTTCATTGGTAGGGAGCCACCAAAGTAGGGTGTGATGGATACAGTATCGGATAAGTGGTGTGTTACTGCTAGGCGACCGTAAGCGTCGTTCATGCCGTCACGCCCGTAGTAATCATTAACATAGCTCGCCCCTGTATTGAGAGAGATGTATGTTTTGTTTGAAATGACTTTTGACCATTGGGCCTCCGCATTCACATACCAAGCTGCTGCCCCAAAATCGTAGTATGCGCCAGCCGTGGCGATTAAATCCTCGTTCAGCTGCCAGTTAGCGAAGGTGCCTATGTCGATACCGTCATCGAAGTTGGTATTGAGTAGAGAGCTTGAGTTACCAAAGTTACGGTAAGTTGCGCTGAGACCAAGGGTGAGCTTTTCGGTTTGTTTGACTCTCAAGTGGGAAAATAAGGCTGACTCATCATACTCACCTTTACCAGTTTCGGTCGCATACCATGAGCCGATATTGAGTGCGGTATGATTATTGAGCGCTATCTCAGTTTCTAATTGGAAGTCAATGGTCTCTCCCGCTAGTTCAAAACCTCGGTAAATGTAGCCGCTTCGATAGCCTGCCACAGCTTCGACACCGAGTTGGATCTCGTGATTGGCATCGGCAGGAACGTTGCAGGGGAGGAGGCAAACGAGGGCCGTGAGCGAAAACAGAGACTTCATGACGAATAGTTGGTGAAAGCGATTCAGCTCGTTTAATCTATAACTTTAGCCATTTTCTCAAGACCCTCAATGACGCGGCTGTGTGGGCACCCGAAATTGAAGCGAACATGTCCAGGCTTACCAA
>JBNABE010000171.1:0-3904 GCA_049631945.1 Akkermansiaceae bacterium | reverse complement strand
GCTGTTTTTTCAAGTATTAGCACCCTCGAGCCAGCAGAAGACTCGGCAAATGTTATTGCAGCAAAAAAGCCGGCAGCACCGCCTCCAATTACCACCAAATCCCAGCGCGGTGAATTAGACATCTTCTTCGAGCTCAAACTCTGCCCAGCCGACGGATTCGTTCAGTGCCGCGACGGAATCATGAATGAGTAAGTCGAGGTCAGGCTCTTTTCCCTCGCAGTTAAAAGCCAGCAAGGGGCCTCCGTGCTCTACTGCTGGGGGGTCATTACTGATGCCGGAAATACGCACGTAGAACCAATCCAGAATACCTTCACCCGTGCTTGGTAGCCATTGAACAATTAGCTCAATCGTAGCGACTGGGTCTTCATCACCAAGCTCACGTTGATTGGCCATGTCTTCTTCATCGCAGTCGATGCCAGCAATAACTTCAAGTTGAGTGTCATCTTTGTGATCATCAAGTGAGGATTCTATTTTTTGGAAAACGGCATCCTTTGGGGAAATAATTCGCATGTTCGGAAGTTTGTTGAGGCTGACGGCTTTGGCAAGGAGATAGCGAGCCGAGTTTTGCTCAGTCTAGTCTGAATTCACCTTCATCATCTAATCCCATCCAACCTAGTTTGCCGAAGGCAGATAGAATTTGCATATTGATGTCATCACCATCGTCTTCTGCGTGTTCGACGGTGGCTGAACTGGCAAGTCCACGCATGGATTCAATACTAATGACGGTTTGCTTGCCGGGAAATGTAATCCAGTCCCCCCAGCTCTTTTTCTCGTGTTTGGGTTCGAGTTTTATGCTGCGTAAAGCAACCATCACCTCAGTAATACTTGAGGGAGGTTCCATATCGGGGACATGCACGCGGGTTTCCATGAATTGATTCTAAGGGGCTATTGCTTGTCTGGCCAGAGTTAGTCGGCTTCGGAGGCATTTTTGATGGCCTCAAGTTCCTCCCAGCGATCGTAAAGCGTGGGCACTTTTTCACGAGCTTGGTTGAGCTCAGTTTCCAGAGCTTGCCAGTTGTCACCATGTTTCTCGTAAAAGTCGGGAGCGTTGAGCTGTTCCTCGAGCTGGGCGAGCGTCTGCTCAGCAATGAGTATGTCGTTTTCAATCGTCTCTAGCTCCTTTGCTTCAGCCCATTTGAGCTTGCGTGGTCTTTCCTTGCGAGCTGGTTTTTTCTTAGCGGGCTTCTTGGTTTGGTAGAGCTTGTTGGTAGCTTCTCGAGCAGCTTTCTTTTCAAGGTAGTAGTCATAGTTGCCCACTTGGTAGTCGACGACGCCGTCGCCCTCAAACGCGAGAATGTCGGTGCATACACGGTTGAGGAAATAGCGGTCGTGACTGACGACTATCACGCTACCTTTAAATGCGCACAAGGCCTCCTCCAGGAGCCGTAGTGTGTTCAGATCGAGATCGTTGGTTGGCTCATCTAATACAATGACGTTACCTCCTTTTTTGAGAATCTTGGCTAACATCACACGGCTTCGTTCGCCGCCACTTAATAACTCTATTTTGGTATTGATTCGTTCTTCGGTGAAGAGAAAGCGACGCAAATAGGCTCGTAGGCCAATGGTCTCATCACCTAACTTGACGTTTTCTTGCCCCTCTCCAACTTCTTCGAAGACACTTTTGTGATCGTCGAGTAGAAGCCGGTTTTGATCGATGAAGTTGATATCGGTCTTGATTCCAATATCAACTTTACCTTCAACGGGGTTCAGCTGGCCTAGCATTATTTTGAGTAAAGTTGACTTTCCCATGCCGTTGCGCCCCACGATGCCTAGGCGTTGGCCACCTTCGATTTTCAAGCTTACGTCGGAAAATAACCACGGCCCATCATCGTAAGACATGCCGATATTTTCTACTTCGATGATTTTATTGCCCAGCTTTGGGGGGATGGGAATGACGAGGTCGACATCCAGCTCCTGTTCTGGAGCTTTCTGATCGGCCACCTCAAAATAACGATCCATGCGATCTTTCGCCTTGGTGGTTCTGGCTTTGGGGCCACGCCGCACCCATTCGAGTTCACGGCTTAAGAAGCGTTGGCGTTTATGCTCATTTCGAGCTTCAGCCATGTCTCGTTCAGCGCGTGATAGTAAATAGTCGGTGTAGTTGCCTTGATAGCTGTCACATTTTCCGCGTCTAATTTCGACAATACGTGTGGCAATGCGATCAAGAAAGTAGCGATCGTGGGTTACAAAGAGGCAGGTGCCTGTATAGCGCGCCAGGAAGGCTTCGAGCCACTCGATTGATTCGGTGTCTAGATGGTTGGTCGGTTCGTCAAGAATGAGGAAGTCAGGTTTGGCGAGTAAAGCTCGGCAGAGTGATACGCGTCGTTTCTCGCCGCCAGAGAGAGAGCCGACAACACGATCAGCATCGGGCGCGTGTAGATGAGAGAGCAGGGTATTTGCGCGATGCTCCAGATCCCATCCTTCAAGATGGGTAATTTCATCCAAAACTTCAGCACTTCTGTGGCTGTCAGCTGGAATACTTTCGTATTCTTTGATTAAATCCAGCGTGTATTGAGCGCCAGCTAATACATTGTCATGAACGTTTGCCTTGTCATTAAGCTCAAAATTCTGAGGTAGGTAGCCGGTGACCAATCCACGTTTATAGGTGACTTCGCCTGAGTCGCCAACGGCTTCTCCTGCAAGAATTTTTAAGAAGGTAGACTTGCCGCAGCCGTTTCTGCCAACAAGGCCGATGCGGTCACCTTGTTGGATGGCAAGAGTGGCGCCATCTAATACGGTGTGCGAGCTGTAGCTGACGCAAAGCTCACTGGCACTGACGATAGAATCGGACATGAGCGGGACTATACTGATGGATGGCTACTTGTCATGCTTTTTGACTTGTATGAATGGCTTGCAGGATTGTCATGGAGATGTAGTCTGCGCCGCCTCGACCAATGTCTCTACTCTCTCACATAAAACCTGGCCAAAGATGGATTAGTGAAACGGAACCTGAATTGGGTGTCGGAATTATGCTTCAGGTCGAATTCAAACGCGTCGAAGTGATGTTCCCAGCAGCTGATGAGCGCAGGCAGTATGCGTTGGATAGTGCGCCACTGCGGAGAGTTGCTCTCAAATCAGGTGAGATGCTTGAAACGCATCAGGGAGAAGTCATTGAAGTAGATGAGGTAATTGAGCGAGATGGTTTATTGGTTTATCTCTGCGGGGGGCGTGAGATTGAAGAGGCAGGTCTATCTGATACGATGAGTTTTAATAAGCCCGAAGACCGTCTGTTTGGTGGTCATGTAGATGGTTTACATGCTTACGACCTGAGAGTGGAAGCGTTGCGGCGCCAGTGTGAGGTGATGAAGTCGCCTGCTCGTGGCTTTGCAGGTGCCCGTATGGATTTGATTCCTCATCAGCTCTATATCGCGGATGAAGTAAGCTCTCGGGTATCACCGCGAGTGATGTTAGCAGACGAGGTGGGGTTGGGGAAGACGATTGAAGCTTGTTTGGTGATGCACCGGCTACACTTAACAGGTCGAGCTGACCGCGTGCTTATACTTGTACCAGAGCCTCTCTTGCACCAGTGGTTTGTCGAGCTGCTGAGACGCTTCAATATGCTTTTTAGCTTGTTTGATGAGCCGAGGTGCAAGGCGATTGAGCAGGGAGGCGAAGGTGCTGATAATCCTTTCCTAGATAGTCAGCTTGTGCTGTGTAGTGTTGATTTTTTGGCGTCTGACTCTGAGCGTTCACGTCAAGCTATTGAAGCTGGCTGGGACATGCTTATTGTCGATGAAGCACACCACTTAAAATGGAGCACACAAAAACCTAGTGAGGCATACCAAGTGGTGGAGTTGCTTGCGCAAAAAACCGAGATTTTATTACTGCTCACTGCCACACCTCGTCAGCTTGGCCCTGACAGTCACTTTGCACGCCTGCGCTTACTAGATCCGGATCGTTATCA
>JBNABE010000170.1:0-3949 GCA_049631945.1 Akkermansiaceae bacterium | reverse complement strand
GCTCACAAGCTGGAGCCATCTCCGAAGGCTTAAGCACCACAGTATTGCCTGCCGCTACAGCCGCAATCAAAGGGCTAAGTGAGAGCTGCATCGGGTAATTCCATGGCGCGACGACAAGAACCATGCCAAACGGGTCTCTTCTCAGCTGTGACTTACACGGCAGAAAATAAACCGGACTCTTCACCGCCTTTGTTTTCAACCATCTTGAGCTCGACTTACGAATCAAGCGCAACTCTTGAAGCAGGAAATAATACTCTGCCAAATATGCCTCCACATCGGGTTTACCTAAATCTTGGGCCAATGCTTCGAGCAGTGCATCTCGGTGAGTAATCAAGACCTTCTCAAGCCGATCGAGAGCCGATTTTCTGAACGAAAAATCACGAGTAACACCAGAGGCAAAATAGGCTCTTTGCCGCTGCATTAAGGACGTCACATCCACAGTTTTACTGGCTTCATCCATGATTGATTATTTCTGCTGACACTAAACCCGCGAGAGCAGTTGACAAGAGGTTATTCCATGGAATGATCCATGCATGTCATCTCCTCGTGTATCCGTCATCGGCGCCGGCCTCGGAGGCATCTCCGCCGCTATCTCACTGAAAGCCGCTGGTTATGATGTTCAAGTTTTTGAAAAGAATCCTCAGATAGGAGGCAAGCTCAACGTGATGGAAAAAGAAGGTTTCACCTTCGATCTTGGCCCCTCTATCTTCACCTTGCCCCAATTCTTTGAGGACCTCTTCGAACGGGCAGGAAAAACAATGACCGACTACGTTGAACTAGAAGCCGTCACCCCTCACTGGCGCAATCTATTCGAAGACAAACCGACCATCGATCTCTACCAAGAACACGATCTGATGCGTGCAGAGCTAGACAAGCTCCCAGGTGACCCAGAAGCACACTGGCGCGAATTTAAAGACTTCCTCAACTACGGCAGAGAACAGTATGATATTGTCAACGATGGCTACTTCGACAAAGGCCTCGATAACCTCTGGGAATTCATCACCTACTACAAGACCAAGTTGTTAGGTGGCAAAATCGACTACCGCAACACCATGTCAGAGTCTATTCATGAGAGGTTCTCAGACCCTCAGCTTAGATTGATTTTTGAGTATTTCATTAAGTATGTTGGCTCCTCGGCATTGGACTCCCCCGGCTACATGAACCTCATGCCGATGATTCAATTCGACTATGGTCTCTGGTATGTAAAAGGTGGCATGTATAATCTTGCCAGAGGTCTAGGTAAGCTAATGGAAGAAATGGAAATCGCCATTCACCTCAACGCCGATGTCGAGGCGATAGAGAAATCGGGCAAATACGTCACCGGTGTTCGCCTAGCAGATGGCACTGTGCATCCGAGCGACATCATCGTCAGCAACATGGAAGTCATCCCCGCCTACAAGAAACTTCTGGGTGAGCCCGAGTCGTTCACCCGTAAGCTGGAGAAGTTTGCACCAGCTTGCTCCGGCATTGTGCTCCATATAGGCACAAACAAACCATTCCCCCAGCTTGCACACCACAACTTCTTCTACTCAGAAGATCAGCACAAACACTTTGAGACCGTTTTCCACAAAAAACAACTTCCACAGGACCCAACTCTTTACGTCGTTGCCCCCACCCGCACCGACCCAAGTAAAGCCCCAGCCGGATGCGATAACATCAAG
Source organism: Akkermansiaceae bacterium (assembly GCA_049631945.1). Taxonomy (GTDB): domain Bacteria; phylum Verrucomicrobiota; class Verrucomicrobiia; order Verrucomicrobiales; family Akkermansiaceae; genus Oceaniferula. The sequence goes on along the minus strand of JBNABE010000170.1, from coordinate 2,288 downwards.
ATTCTGCCACATATCCCACCTCTGCAAGAGGGCTCTGGCATAACTCACGAGGATTACGTTGCTCTCAAAGACCGATGTATTGATAAAATGGAACGCTGCGGCTTGACCGGACTGCGCGAAAGCATCGTCGTTGAAGATCTGCTCACACCTGTAGACATCGAGCAAATGTATCGATCCAACCAAGGATCCATCTATGGTGTCGTCACCGACTGGAAAATGAACTACGGCTTCAAAGCTCCAAAAACCAGCAGTCGCTACAAGAACCTGTACTTCACAGGGGGTAGTACCAATCCTGGCGGAGGTATGCCTATGGTTATTCTCTCGGGTCAAAAATGCGCTGATCGCGTAATCAAAAGACACCCGATACACTAATGATGGCAATGATGCTTATCCTTCCGGGATTGGCCATACTTCTGGCTCCAGCCATTTGGCTCATCTTGGGGCGTCCTCGTATTCTGCCCATTGCTGAGCTTGCTATCTCCTCTGATAACAAGAGCAACCAACAAAGCAAAAAGCCATCAAGTTCGATTAGCATCATCATTCCCGCTAGAAATGAACAGTGCAATATTGCCAACTTACTCGACTCCATCAATCAACAATCACTTCTCCCGGCAGAAGTGATTGTTGTCGATGACCACTCGTCAGATAATACCGCAAATATTGCCACAGAGCTAGGTGCCCATGTCATCAGCTCCGAGCCCCTTCCCAGTAATTGGATGGGTAAACCCTGGGCATGCCAGCAAGGAGCTGCATCAGCCCGTTACGGAAATTGGCTCCTTTTTTTGGATGCCGACCTCACCCTAGAGCCAGAGGCACTTGCCTCCCTGCAACAACTTGCCAATACTACTGACAGCGTTCATTCCGTATGTCCGTATCATCAAACAAAGAAGCTTTACGAGCAGCTCTCAGCCTTTTTTAACGTGCTTATGCTAGCAGGAGTCAATGCCTTCGGCAGACGTAGCAATTCAACGAACCAAACCGCATTATTTGGTCAATGCATGTTGATTTCCAAGGAGCATTATCAGCAAGTAAATGGCCATAATAGCGTTAAGAATAAAACCCTCGAAAACTTCCACCTCGCCAGAGAGCTTCAACGCCTCAACATCACATGCAGCTGCTACTTAGGAAAAGGCTCTATCAATATGCGCATGTTTCCCAACGGCTTCCAAGAGCTGTGGCTAAGCTGGAAAAAAGGCTTTTCAGGGGCAGCCTCTCACACAAAAGGCCACGCATTACTACTTTGCTCGCTCTGGATCACCAGCATGATGCTCACCATTGTTTGCCTAATTGTATTACTTAGCATCCAATGCTCACCACTATTCGCCAGCATGACCACAGCGGTCTATCTTATCCACACCCTACAGTGCTTGATCGTCTTCAAACTTGCTGGCCGTTTCTCCCTCTGGAACGCCCTGTTATTCCCCGTCAGCCTACTCTTCTATCAAGTATTATTTTTCAGCTCCGTAATCGACAAAAAGAGAGGCAAAGCTATCAACTGGAAAGGACGTCAGGTGCATTGAGATGTGGATTGAGTTAACCAATGTCTGGATCGCACTGATCAACATCATCGGCATTCCCACATGCCACCTTGGTATCGCATGGCTGTGCACACGCCTGCCTGCTAATATTTTTTTCAAGCAGCACCATGCGGATAATAGCTACTCCACCATTCACATGTACGAAAAGATCTTCCTCGTTCGCTACTGGAAGTCTCTGCTGCCAGACGCCGCTCCATGGTTTAACGGATTTGCTAAGGGCTCGCTGAGTTCAACCAAAATAAAGTACCTACAATCTTTTGTTACAGAGACACGTCGCGGTGAGTTTTCCCACTGGTGGCAAATGCTCGCCATAAGCCTCTTTATCATATGGACACCCCCTCCTTGGCATTTCGTCATTATTGGTTACGCTATATTCTCTAATATCCCGTGCATCATTAATCTTCGATACACACGACTACGAATCCTCTCACTGATTGATAAAAAACAATCCAAAAATCATGGCTACTAAACCTACCATCGTCTGGTTCAGGCGCGATCTTAGACTTGATGACAACCCTGCATGGAACTGGGCGATCAAACAAGACAGTCCAATCATTGCTGTCTACATACACGCACCACAACAAGAAGGTATCTGGCAACGTGGCAGCGCCTCCAACTGGTGGCTTCACCATGCGCTCAATGATCTCGATGCTCAGCTAAACGAGCATGGTAGCCGATTGATCCTCCGGGCCAGCCAAAACCCACTTGAAACACTAACACAAATCATCGAAACTCACGACGTTGGAGCTG
>JBNABE010000169.1:0-3968 GCA_049631945.1 Akkermansiaceae bacterium | reverse complement strand
TTAAAGCGGCCTCCATTTGGAGGTCGCTTTTTGCATCTCCTCATCATATCTTTTGCCTAGACAAAATCGACAGCTCGACTACCAGTAACGCATTAATGATTAACAATTCTCAAGATCAATCTCGAATCGACAAAGCAAAAGAGATTGCCAACAATCCAGACAACTACAAGGTCTGTGAGGGCTGTGACTCTATTGTTGGCGCGGGTGCTAATATTTGCCCCAACTGCCACAGCTATCGTTTTGATGGGGACAGTTCAAGAGTAGTCGACCAAGCCGTCTGGCTTGGTTATCGCGAACAAAAGTCGGTAACCGCCGAAGATCTCTACTGATTATTAGATGATCACCATCACCTTAAGGCCACTCAACAGCGTTGATATGGCCAACAGATATTATAAACCATGAATTCTATCACCGACACCATTAGTAACGACATGAAGAGTGCAATGCGCGAGCGCAACAAGGAAACACTCAACACGCTGCGCTCTCTGAAAACAGCGATTACCAATGCAAGCATACAAAAATCAGGTGCAGGCACGGAATTGGAAGATGGTGAAGTCATTTCAATCATCCGAAAGCAAATCAAACAGCGTCAGGACTCGATTGAGCAATTTGAAAAGGCAGACCGCCAAGCGTTAGCAGATAACGAAAAAGCTGAGATAGCAATCTTAGAAAATTACTTGCCTGCAGCCATGAGCGAAGATGAGATTATTAGCGCCGTAGAATCTGCAATTTCCGACCTTGGTGCTGAGTCAAAAAAAGAGATGGGACAAGTCATGAAGCTACTTCAAGAAAAGACAGGAGGACGCGCAGATGGCAAAAAGCTATCTCAGGAGGTCATGAAGCGACTCGCATAACTACGCACACCAATTCAGCCCATGCTAACTAGTCGGGCCGCAATTGATCGCTGCCCCCCATTATCACGCGCCAATGAAACTTTCTGTTATCATCGTTGCTGCCGGCTCAAGCCAGCGTATGGGTTTTGACAAACTCCTCGCCAAACTGGCAGGCAAACCAGTGTTGCAACACAGCATTGAGGCCTTTGCTGGGCATCCCGATGTATTAGATATCATCGTAGTATGCCCCCAAGATCGCTTCGATGCGCTTGAAATCGATCACAATAAGGCAATGATCACTCGTGTAGATGGAGGCCGAGACCGTCATGATTCGGTGGCTGCAGGGCTGAGTCATTTAGGTTCAGCCACCAAACTTGTGGCGGTTCATGACGGCGCACGCCCACTGATAAGCAGACAGCAAATCAACAAGGTATTAAACACTGCGATAGAACACAACGCAGCAACATCAGCAAGACCAGTGACGGAAACTATTAAACGGGTCAGCAGTGATGGAATTGTTACTGAAGCTGTAAGCAGAGATCATCTCTGGCTGATGGAAACCCCTCAAATATTTAATGTAGAACTTCTCCGTAAGGCCTATAACAAGGTGCAACAGAACCATGAACGTGTTACTGATGAGGTATCTGCCTTGGAGCTGATTCAATGCACAACTCGTGTCGTTGCCAACACGCAGCCCAACCCAAAGATTACCTACCCTGAAGATATCCCGCTAGCAGAGAAAATGATTTCCTAGGCAAGGGGCGGACCAGAAGCTAAAACTAGATCAACTTTTATCATTATCCCCCCAACCATAACGCTCACAACAATATTTGCCACCCATGCCATATCGTATTTGTAAAATGATCGAGGTCGAAAACGGCCATCTCCTCTCCAAGCACCCAGACAAGTGCCGATTCCCTCACGGTCATACGCGCAAGGTCGAACTCATCTTTGAGGCCGACTCTTTGGATGATCGTGAAATGGTTTTTGATTTCAAACTAATCTCCCGCATGATCGGAGATTTTCTCGAAACCTACGACCATGCTCTATGCATGAATACCGAAGATCCAAAATTTGATTTCTTTAAAGAAGCATATGGAGACCGCATCATCGGCTTCGATAACGAAGACCCAACCACAGAGGTAATGGCTCGAACTATCTATCTGCATACTAAGGCGTCTCTGGCTCATTTCGTCAACCAACCTGATGCTGAGTATCCAGTCAGATCCAACGTGAAAATCGCAAAAATACGTGTCTGGGAAACCACGTCTTCATGGGCTGAATACACTGATTAGTATTCAATCTGTCTACCCTCAAAGCCCACTATCCCTCCATTCCTGCCAGCCTCCTTTGTAGACTGAAGTGGAATAGCCTAAATCAGCAACCTTCTTGGCAAATAAATAGGCATCCGGACAATTATAATTTTGGCAATAAAGCACAATCACCTTGTTCTCAGCCAAGCCTTTATCAAGTTGCTCAACAAACTTACCGATGCGTGCTGATAACTTTCTGTACGGCAGATTAATCGCGTCGTCTATATGGCCCATTCGGTAGTACAACCCGGGACGGCAATCAATTAATAATACATGCTGATCTTGCAGGAGAGCGAACAAGCGCTCGATATCAACACCTGTTATTTGTCCAAGTTTGAAACTATTGCGATTTCTCTTCGACCCCACTGTATCATTATGAGCATTCAAACCTGATGATTTCGTGATCTGACTCGCACCCCGCACAGGCACAGCATCTCCAACAACAGAGTGACACGCAGAAAAAGACAGCAAAGCTGTTATGCAAACTAAAATAAATTTCACGTGATTATTATAGCGTCCTCGCCAGACAAAGAAAGTCCGGAGGTAACCCCTCCGGACTTTAATCGCAAAATTATAGCGGGCTTGATATTGCCACTATGCGCTGACCCGCATGGGCATGATCACATAAAGGAATGAACCGTCTATACGAATCACCCCAGGACTCATTCCATCAATGAGGTCAAGATATACCGACTCTTCGCTAAGATTCTTGAGCGGCGCCATTAAAAATTCCGGATTGAAAGCGATTGCGAATTCCTCCCCATCATAGTCAGCTACCACAGGCTCTTTGGCTTCACCAATATCTTTAGAATTTGCTTGGACATCAATACTTCCTTTGCTGAAGCTTAACTTCACGGAATTTGAACTTTCAGATGTGAGCAATGAAACACGACGCACAGTGTTGAGGAATTCTTCCCTGTTAATGGTAACGCGCTCTTTACGCTCTCCAGGAATAACCTGCTTGTAGTTGGGGTAGTTACCCTCAATGAGCTTGCTAACGATTATGCTATCACCGATTTCAAAGCTAATTTGATTTCCGCTTAACTTAACCACGGCATCACCCTCTCCACCGAGCATACGCTGCAGCTCGCCAACAGCCTTGGATGGGACGATAATGTCGGTCTCATGACTGGCCGGATATTCGAGGTCATTCTCAACCATGGCGAGCCTCCGACCATCAGTAGCAACAAAAATCATTTTACCCTCACGGAAAGAGACATAAATACCATTCAGAACATAGCGGGTCTCGTCTGTTGATATAGCATAGGAGGTCTTCTTGATCGCATCGTGCAATACTGTTTGGCCAATCTTGAACTCAGTAGAGTCTTCAAACTTTGGTAATGGTGGAAACTCATCCTCACCCAATCCAATAATTTTAAAGAAACTTGGACCACACTTGATGCTAGCATGGTTCTTACTGTCAACAGACACTTCAACTTCACTAGCCGGGAGCTCACGAATGATGCTGACCAAACGCTTCACAGGAAGTGTCGTAGAGCCTTCCTTGTCCACTGTTGCATCTACACTACCACTAACTCCGACATCAAGATCTGTGGTAGTTAGCTTGAGTTTTCCATCGCTTGCTTCGATAAGGACATTGGATAAAATCGGAAGTGTTGCTCTGTTACTGACAACGTGCTGAACCTGCTGAAGAGCATCGAGAAAAGCCTCCTTACTGATAGAAAATTTCATGTTATAATAAGTGATAATTAGCGAATGGTGACGTTGATGTGAAATAATTCATAAACGACGCGCAAACATTGGATTAATTTTCCTCCAAAGCAAGCCCTCATTAAGTAATCTTGAGCAATTTCAAGGGCAC
>JBNABE010000168.1:0-3980 GCA_049631945.1 Akkermansiaceae bacterium | reverse complement strand
CTATAACTCGTTGTTTTTGTGGTATGCTTTACGTGACCACATGAAAAACTAATTTGCCAAAAGAAATTACTTTAATGACGTCACCGATAAAAAAAGTCTATGTGGGGATGAGTGCAGATCTCATTCATCCAGGACATATTAATATCATTGACGTTGCTCAAACTTATGGTGAGGTAACCGTCGGTCTACTAACAGATCAAGCAATAGCCAGCTATAAGCGTTTACCCAGTTTACCCTTTGAACATCGTAAAACGATCGTCGAAAATGTCAAAGGAGTGGCCCGTGTTGTTGCACAGGAAACACTTGATTATGTGCCGAACCTTCAACAGTTAAAACCTGACTATGTAGTTCATGGTGATGACTGGAAAACTGGACCACAAAAACAAACGCGCGCGCGTGTCATTGAGACCTTGAAAGAGTGGGGCGGGGAACTGATAGAACCGAAATACACTGAAGGCCTATCCTCAACTGCTTTGAATAAAGCAGCAAAGGAAGTAGGAACCACGCCAGGAGCTAGGCTCGGCAGGCTAAGGAGGTTGATGGCAGCTCAACCCATTGTAAGAGCACTTGAAGCTCACAATGGATTATCTGGGCTTATTGTTGAGCATACTAGTATTGAAAAAAATGGCCGCGTCACTGAGTTTGACGCGATTTGGTTGAGTAGCTTAACAGACTCAACAGCGAAAGGGCGGCCTGACACAGAATATGTTGATCGAACATCTAGGGCGCAGACAATTAACGAGATTCTTGATGTCACTACCAAGCCCATTATTTATGATGGCGACACTGGTGGAGTCACAGAGCATTTTACAAAGACCGTGAAGTCGTTAGAGCGTGTTGGAGTATCCGCCATCATTATTGAGGATAAAAAAGGATTAAAACAAAACTCACTTTACGGCACAGAGCGGCAGCAGTCATTAGAGGATGTGGAAGTGATGTGCCAAAAGATTCGTGAAGGCAAGCAGGCGCAAGTCACGGAGGATTTCATGATTATTGCTAGGCTTGAGAGTCTCATTGCCAAGCAGGGCGTTGATGATGCTCTACAGAGAGCTGAATCCTATATAGAAGCAGGGGCTGACGCATTGATGATTCATAGCTGCGAATCTGCTACCACAGAAATTACTCAGTTCTGTGAGCTCTATCAAAAACTTAAGAACAGAATTCCCTTGGTAGCTGTGCCGACAAGTTATAATCAAGTTTATGAATCTGAACTTATTGAGTTAGGCTTTAGTGTTGTTATTTATGCCAACCACCTGTTGAGAAGCGCATATCCAGCTATGCTAAAAACAGCGGAGTCCATACTAAAACACGGCAGATCTGCTGAAGCTGAGAGTGCCTGTATATCAGCAAAAGATATTCTGGGACTTATCAAAGATTAATACAGTGGTTGATCCTCTCATATTTTATAAAGCACTGACTAGGTCTGGAATTGATTTTTATGCTGGTGTTCCCGATTCTCTGCTGAAGTCATTCTGTAGATGTGTTGCGGAGCAAACTGCAAACGAGAAACACATCATAGCGGCTAATGAAGGTGCAGCGATTGCTTTGGCATCGGGGAACTATTTGGCATCGGGTAAACCTGCGCTCGTTTACATGCAGAATTCTGGCCTCGGTAATGCCATTAATCCCTTGCTCTCCCTCGCTGATAGATCGGTCTATGGGATTCCTATGATCATAATGATAGGATGGCGCGGTGAGCCGGGAGTTGTAGACGAGCCACAGCATACAGCGCAGGGCAGGGCGACCGTAGCGCTGCTCGACTCAATAGGCATCAAACATCACCAACTTCCCAAGGAGACCAATAAGGCTGCAGCAATGCTTGAGAGTCTTCGAGATCAGACAATCGAAGATGAGCAGCCGGTTGTAGTTCTTGTTAGTAAAAATACTTTTTCCGATTACGACACAAATAAACTTCATAATGAGTTAGCAACATTCACTCGAGAAAAAGTAATTGAGCTAATTCTCAAACACATAAAGCCCAAAAGTTCAGTTGTATCATCGACTGGAATGATATCACGTGAGCTTTATGAATTACGTGATGCGCTAGATCAGCACCACGATACTGATTTTCTGACTATTGGAGCCATGGGGCATTGCTCGCAGATTGCCCTTGGGGTAGCTCTTGCAAATCAGAATAAACCCGTGCTCTGCTTAGATGGTGACGGGGCGGCGATTATGCATATGGGTTCATTAGCAATCATGGGCCAAGCACCAATAGCTAATCTCACACACGTGATTCTCAACAATGGTAGTCATGACTCAGTAGGCGGTCAGCCAACTTGTGGCCTGGGTATCGATTTTACAGCGATTGCAAAAGCTTGTGGTTACAAATCAGCCTACTCTGTAGAAAATGAATCTCAATTGACCTGTGCTCTAGAGAACATCTCATCTACAGAGGGGTCGGCTTTATTGGATGTTAGAATAAAATCAGGGCACAGGGCCAACCTAGGCCGACCTCAAACACCACCGCAAGAGCAAAAACGCAACTTCATGCGGCACTTGCTAGACTAAGCATTTCGCTATGCGAGAACAACTGCACTACCAAGGTGATAACGGCTGGGAAAAAGTCAGTGCGTATCTTGATTCCATATGCGCAAAAAATATTCTGCTTATTACCGGTCGTCGCTCTTATACCTCCTCAGGCGCAGAGCAGATGCTCGCGCCATGCCTGAAAGGTAGGACAGTAACCAAAATATCTGATTGTGAACCAAATCCTAAAGCAGAAGATCTAAGTCGCATCTTTGATGAGGTAGGTGACAAGCAAAAATACGATGTCATCATTGCTGTAGGCGGAGGCAGTATCATTGATACCGCAAAATTATTAAAAGCATTTTGGTTCGATCCAAAGACAATCGACAAGCATCTTGATACGGCTGATAAACTGCCATCATGTGAGCTCCCCTTGATTGCTATTCCGACGACAGCTGGCTCAGGAAGTGAAGCAACACGATTTGCGGTTTTATACAGAGATAGAAAAAAATACTCGGTCGAAGGCGAAGAGCTTCTTCCTGATTTCTCAGTAGTCATTCCATCATTGCTAAGAAGTGCACCAAAGCATATATCTGCGAGTAGTGGCATGGATGCACTTTGTCAGGGCATTGAGTCTTACTGGTCGATTCATTCTACCGGTGAATCTAGGGATATAGCTGGTGAGGCAATCAAGCTTGCTTGGAACTGGATCGAGCAAGCAGTAAATAATCGTAATTCGGAGGCACTTCATCATATGGCACGTGCATCTCATTTAGCAGGACGTGCCATTAATATTACGAAAACGACAGCACCTCACGCAGTCTCCTACCCGATGACCTCTTATTTTGGCATCACTCATGGCCACGCGGTCGGTTTACTCACTGCTCGATTTCTAAAATACAATGCGGACGTCACCAAAGAAGACTGCCTTGATCCTCGAGGCCCAAATTTTGTGATCTGCCGGCTACAGGAAATAGCTTCCATGCTTCCCGGAGACAACAACAGCTGTTCTTCAGGTGCGTTGACCGAAAAGCTAAAAGCTATAGGTCTGGAAACCAGCTTTGTGGATCTGGGCATCATTAACCAACAGGACATAGAAACTATTGTGGCTCATGGTTTTGATTCTGAGAGGGTGATGAATAATCCGAGAGCTATCAAAGAAACAACATTGAAGACATTAATCACATAGATCTAACTAACTTATGATTCACTCGACATCAGACGTTCAAACTAAAAATATCGGTTCAGGCACACATATATGGCAATTTTGTGTGGTTCTTGAGAATGCTCATATTGGTGCTGATTGCAATATATGCTCACACTGCTTTATTGAAAACGATGTGGTTGTAGGTGATCGAGTAACCATCAAATGTGGAGTGCAAATATGGGACGGTTTACGGATCGATAATGATGTATTTATTGGCCCCAATGTGACTTTTACCAACGACAAGCATCCTAGATCAAAGCAATATCCAGAGGAATATTTAGTAACTACTCTCAAGGCGGGAGCA
>JBNABE010000167.1:0-3981 GCA_049631945.1 Akkermansiaceae bacterium | reverse complement strand
TAAATGTTTGAAGCGCTATATGTAGTATTAAAATACACCCATCATACAACATATGCTATTAATATGCTATTTGGCTTGGAGAGGTATGGATCAAGGTTATATTAATTTTCTGAAAGTTAGCTTCATTTTAGAGGCTACGATAAAGCGGTATCCCTTACTGATTCTTAATCCTAAAATTCCCACTGTTTACAACTGTCACTATTATGTATCTCAAATCATTAGATCTACACGGTTTCAAATCCTTTGCCGATAAAACAAAATTCGAGTTTCACCCCAAGGGTGTCACGGGAATCGTTGGTCCGAACGGCTGTGGTAAATCAAACGTAGTTGATGCAATACGTTGGGTTCTCGGAGAAACCTCTGCCAAGGCGTTGCGAGGTGGAGAGATGGCGGATGTGATTTTTAATGGCACGGATAAGAGCGGTACGAGTAAGGCCCGTGCGGCTCTCAGCATGGCTGAGGTCACTATGACTTTAGCGGATTGTGAGGAGACACTTAAGGTTGACTACAATGAGGTGGCGATCACCCGGCGTGTCTTCCGCGATGGTAAATCAGAGTATCGAATCAACGGAAGTCTTTGTAGGCTGCGTGATATTCATGAGTTGTTTATGGATACGGGTATTGGCCGAACTTCCTACTCAATCATGGAACAGGGGAAGATTGATATGTTGCTCAGTTCCAAGCCTGAGGATCGTCGCACGGTGTTTGAGGAAGCGGCAGGTATCACGAAGTTTAAAAAAGAAAAGAAGGAGGCACTGCGCAAATTGGAATACACCGAGGCAAACTTGCTGCGTGTTTCTGATGTCCTTGCTGAGCAGGAGCGCAGAATGAATTCTCTGAAGCGCCAGGTTGCCAAAGCTCGTCGTTATCAGGAGTTGGCAACTGATGTGAGAATTTTGGATTCTCATCTCAGTCACCGCAAGTATACGGAATACACTGCTGAACTTAGTGAGTTAGAAAACTCAATACATTCACTTGAGGTGAGAGAAAATGAGTTGGAGGTAGGCTTGCCAGAGAAGGAGCAGGCTGTCGTAGAGGCTCGTGATGCAGCCCAGAGTTTAGAAGCAGAGTTGTCAGAGGTAAGGCAACAGCTGAACCACCACACCAATGCAGCGAGTGCCGCGGAGAGCCGTATCGCTTTCAATAAAGAACGTCAGGCTGAGTTGGAAGCACGGGTTAATCAGAACAAGGATGATATTCTTGAGGCACAGAAGAAGCTGGATCAGCAGCTGCTCGATTTTGAAGAGGCAGAGCAGACCTTAAATGCTTTGACCACAAGAATCGAGTCCCAACAGGAGATGCTTTCTGAACATGAGTCACGTGCTAAGAAGCAGCGTTGTGAGAGAGAAGAAAAAGAGAGCATCGTAAGAAGCCTTCGCAATGAGGCTAACTCAACGCAGTCAGTGATTGCTGCGAGTCAGGCAAAAATCGAAAGTGTCCATAGCCAGATGGAGACAAGCCAAGAGCGTTCTCGTAAATTAACTGAAGAGAACGAGCGCCTGGAAGGGGAGCATGAGCAGGCAGTCATGGAGCTTGACGGTATCACTACGGACTTGGAGAGCCGTGGGGCAAAGCTTGAGGCTCTTGAGGAAGATGTGGCGGCGGCAGATCGCACGTTCCAGCATACACGTGGTGACCTTGATGCAGCTCGTGAGAAGGCATCACTCAGCCATAAGGAGCTAGCTAATGTGTCCTCTCGAATGGATGTGCTGCGCCAGCTTGTTGATAGTGGGGAAGGTCTTGAGAAGGGCACGCAATCTGTGATTAAGGGGCTAGATGAACCAGAGTTTTTCAACAATGGCGTACGTGGGGTGCTCGCGGGTTTGATCGAAGTAGAAAAGGAATACACAACAGCGGTAGAGGCGGCTTTAGGATCAAATCTGCAGGCTGTATTAGTGACAGATTCCAACTATGCTCAGGCTATCATTGATCGGCTCACTGAGAAGAAGCTTGGTGAGGCCGCTATCATTCCTGAAGACTTTGTTGCTGCGAGCGCCAGCGGCCAAATGATGACGGTTCCTGACGGGGCTGAGGCATGGGCCATGGACCGCGTGAAAGCTGACACCAAGGTTGCTGCAGTTGTGGAGAGTTTGCTGTCCAAGGTTCTGATCGTTAGTGATCTTTCCACAGCGATGAGTATGCGCCATGAGCTCAAGGATATCACCTTGGTTACATTGCGAGGCGAGGTATTTAAGCCCGAGGGTTTAATCACTGGTGGGGCGAGTTCTGGAGATCAAAGCTCAGTGCTCGATCGCCAGAATGAGGTGCGTGATCTTGAGCTTCAAGTAGCTGAGTTAGAGGGGGTCGATGAGGAAGCTCGTGAGCAGCTGGCAAAGCTGGAGAAGCTGGTTACAGAGCAACGTGAGGCTTTAGAGCTTGCACGTGAGCGCTTACAAAAAGCCCGCGTTGAGGAGTCAACACTTCAGGGGCAATTCACATTGGCAAGTCGTGAAGTTGAGTCACTCGACAGCAAGATTGCTGGAGTGGTCTGGGAAATGAATGATATTAAAGAGCGTGAGCAAAATGCTGTAAACGGGCGCGAGAAGCTTGAAGAGGATTTGTCCTCAGCTAGAGCTCGTCAGGAACAGCTTGAAGAAGATCAATTGAAGATGGTAGGTGAGGTGGAAGAGGCAAGCCGTCGTGAGAATGAAGCAGTAGCCCAACTTCAGGAATTTCGCACTAGTCTTGCCGTTGAAAAGCAAGCTCTCGAGACAGCTCAGCGCCAACGTTCACCAATGGAGGCCCGCCTCGAAGAGCTGAGGCAGCTCAGTAGCAGGCGTGATACTGAAATCTCAAGTTTTACAGAGCGTATGGAAGCTGCAGTTGCAGAGAATACTGAGCTTGAGGGGACGATTCTTACCCACCGTAATGAAGCGGGTGAGCTCGAAGTGCAACTTGACGCAAAGGCATCCAGCCGTGGTGAACTTCATAAAGCGATTGAATTCAGTGAGAAAGAGCTCGCTGATCTTCGTCACGAGTGTGCGAAGATCACTGAGCAGAAAGGACGTGAGGAGATTTCAGCCACGAAGATTGGTTTGAGACTTGAGAATCTTAACGAGAGTGTGATGGAGCGTCATCAGCTAGAGTTGCAGCATTTCCGTCCCGATTCTCATGCTTTGCTTAGTTGCATGCAGGAGCGTGCCAAGCAGTATGAACGACAAGAAAAACGTCGCGCCCAGAATGAGGGTGGCGATGATGCCTCTTATTCGGTGGAGGAAGTAAATGACGATGCCTCTGAGGAAGCTGGACTCCCCGGTGATACTGGTCCTGATTGGGACTTAATCGAAAAGATTGTTACAGACTTGAAGCGTAAGGTCGATTCGATGGGCCCTGTAAATGTTGATGCCATTCAGGAATTCGATGAGCTTGAGGAGCATAATACGAACCTGCGCAACCAACACGATGATTTGGTAAATTCTAAAACAGAGCTGATTAATGTCATCGAGCGTATTAATGTTGAGACGAAGAAGCGCTTTACGGAGACCTTCACAGAGGTCGCTAAGAATTTTAAAGCGATGTTTAAGGTGCTTTTTGGGGAGAAGGCGATCGCGAATCTCGTCCTTGTGGATGAGGATGACCCCTTGGAAAGTGGTATTGACATCATTGCCAAGCCTCCGGGGAAAAAGCTACAGTCGATCAGTCTGTTATCTGGTGGGGAGCGTTCGATGACGGCTGTTGCCTTGCTGTTCTCAATTTATCAGATTAAACCGAGCCCATTCTGTGTGCTGGATGAGCTTGATGCACCATTAGATGAGGCGAACATTGGTCGTTTCTTGCGTGTGCTGGATAAGTTCATCGATAATAGCCAGTTCATTATTGTAACTCACAGTAAGCGTACGATGGCTCGTGCAGATGTTATGTATGGTGTAACCATGGAGGACTTTGGTGTTTCGAAGCCAGTAGGTATGCGGCTTACCTCGGCAGACGAGGCTCATAAGGGAGATGCAAAAACCGCAGCTCAAAAGGCGGCGCTGGAGCTAG
>JBNABE010000166.1:0-4025 GCA_049631945.1 Akkermansiaceae bacterium | reverse complement strand
ACCGGCCGGACCACCAAAAATTGGCCCTAAATTGGATTAAAATGCGTTTTCATCGTTGTTGGGCTAATTCATAGGCCTATGACAAAGTTTTTATCGGCTGTCATTGACAATGACTGGTTTCAGATGCAAGTGGCACACTCGTTGCTCGCCAACGAGTTACCACAAACAATCAACACAACCATTATGCCGAAAAAAACAGCAAAGAAGACTGCTAAAAAAGCTACTAAAAAAACGGCTAAAAAAGCCGTCAAAAAAACCACAAAGAAAACAACTGCCAAAAAGGCAGTTAAAAAGGTCGCTAAGAAAGCCGCAAAAAAAGCAGCATCGAAGAGCGCCCGTTCTCTGAAAAAGTCACAGGTTCAAGCAATCAGTCATGAGCAAATTCGCCATGCTGCATATCTGAACTACCTCAGTCGTAGCGAGGCAGGCATCCAAGGCGATCAGGCTGGCGACTGGTTAGCTGCTGAAGCGTCGCTTCGAAGCACCAAGAAATAGCTGTCTATATTGACACAAACTCAAGCCGTATCCTCAATTGAGGTTACGGCTTTTTTCATGCTTTTAACATACCATCTTCATCATATCTTGACAATGTAAGTAGATATTTTCAGCCATCAGCAGCAGCTATTCTTCTGTTAACCGCTTCATGAAAAACACCTTTTTCTAGGCTACTGGATTTGCAATATAAATGCAGATGATAATAGGAGGTAAGAAAAGGCGCTAAGCGCCCACACTAAGACCTATTTGGCATTCAAGCTGCAGCAGTCATCAAAAAGGAATTACGAAGCTGCAAGGTCAGTCCAGAAAACCGGTCAAAGGGCTTGTCGCTGATGCTCTATCATCAGCCTCAGGAAGCCCCATTTCGTAAGCAGCTCGCCCAGCTTCGACTGACAGCTTAAACGCCTCCCCCATCCTGACAGGCTCAGATGCAATCGCCATGGCTGTGTTTACCAAGACCGCGTCTGCCCCAAGCTCCATCGCCTCGGCAGCGTGGGATGGAACTCCAAGACCGGCATCCACAACCACAGGAACGATTGCCTGATCAATAATAATGCGAATTTGATCTCTTGTAATGACACCTTTATTTGAACCGATCGGAGCACCCAGAGGCATCACTGCCGCCGTGCCGACTTCCTGCAACCTCTTTGCCAAGACAGGATCAGCATTAATATAGGGTAAAACGGTAAAACCCTCCCTCACAAGAATCTCTGCTGCCTTCAGTGTTTCGATCGGATCCGGTAGCAAATAGGTCGGGTCGGGGTGAATTTCGAGTTTTATCCATTTTGGTAATCCAGCAGCCTCGGCCAGCCGAGCTAGCCTCACTGCCTCCTCTGCATTCATCGCTCCACTCGTGTTCGGTAAAATCAAATACTTTTCCGGATCGATGAATTTGAGAATATCCGCCTGTGGATCATCATCACCAGTAAGATCAGCGCGCCTCAAAGCTACCGTAACAATCTCACTACCACATGATGCCAGCGTATCCCGCATCAGCTCATTAGACGCAAATTTTCCAGTCCCAGCCATCAGGCGGGATTGAAACCGACGCCCATCTATTTCTAATGGCAAATTCATCACAGGCGCAGACATTACCTGCGCATTCTGCCCATGCAAGCGCAAGGATAGTTCATTTTCAACTAATCCAGCCAGCACAGTGAAAATTATTATTCCCCTACTATCTGAAGCCCTGTAAAACGAAGGTTAGCTCCCACAAAATAGACTATAACCATGAAACATATTCCAAACATCGCAGCAGTCCTACTCGGCTTAGCATTCGTTATCTTCGGTATCAATTTTTTCGCCCCTTTGCTGCCCCCATTTCCGGCTCCAGAGCCTGGTTCTCCGCCCGCTCTTTTCTGGGGTGCTGTAGGAGGCAGTGGTTTTATGGCGTTTGTAAAATGCTTGGAAATTTTAGGCGGAATCCTCGTCGCCGCTCCCCTGACACGCAATATCGGCCTACTCGTCCTTGGACCCATTGTGGTCAATATCCTCGCCTATAACATCTTCATTGCAGGCGGTAATGCAATTTTCCAGCCACCGGTCATTGCCATATCAGTCCTTTCCGCCTATTTACTGTGGATTAGTCGCGAAAAATTCGCTGCGCTGATCAACAACTAAAAAACCTCTGCAGATGAGCAAGCCCCCTATTGCTCTATATATTTAAAAAAAAGGCCCCGGGAGCTTGGAGGTCTCCCGGGGCGTTAAATTCAGTTCCTACACGCTGATGTATTGGAAAATCTGACAACTGCAACTGTTGTGTTCACTTGGTAAGTGATTGAACCCCGAAACATACGGTGTTCATTAATCATAGACTCTCCATGACTGTATTCGTTCAAAGAAAATTAACATTAGTTTCTTTTTTAGTCTCTAAGACTGTCTCAATCCCCTATTTAAAAGGATTATCACTGATTAAATATGTGTTGATGATTCACATCTCTATGGCTTTGGTCCATTGATTGCAATTCGCTTGCGAATTACCCGATGCAACGCTACATCGTGCCCGCACTTATATTTTATGGCTGGATTCTTCAAACAACTGTTAAATAAGGTTACCAATCGTGCTGATGTTGATTGGGATGAATTGGAAGCAGATCTCATAGGTGCTGACCTGGGCGCACGCACAGCCATGTCGGTGGTCGATGAGCTTCAAGCAAAAGGGCGCAAAGTCTCAGGAGAAGACATCATCCAAGTCTGCAAACAGCATATTGGAGACATCCTGACCCAGGATGCAAACGAGCTTATTCCGAGGACAGATGGCAAGCCTACAGTTATTCTCATCGTTGGGGTGAACGGTACTGGCAAAACAACATCATCAGCTAAGTTGGCCTACTCACTCAAAAATAGAGGCTATTCCGTCATGCTTGCAGCAGCTGATACATTCCGTGCTGCAGCGGTAGAGCAACTCGGGGTATGGGGCGAGCGTCTGGAGGTCCCCGTGGTGAAAGGAGCACACAATGCCGATCCGTCTTCTGTTTGCTACACAGCTCACCAAAAAGCACTACAGGAAGGCATCCAATTTCTGATATGTGATACAGCAGGGCGCATTCACACACGCCATAACCTCATGCAAGAGCTCGGTAAAATCGAGCGAACTATCCGTAAACAAGACGAGGATGCCCCCAACCTCAAACTACTCGTGGTCGATGCCACAACGGGCAGCAATGCCCTCTCTCAAACAAAAGAGTTCAATAAAGCCATCGATATTGACGGGCTCATCGTCACCAAGATGGACGGCTCGGGCAAAGGTGGTGTTACTGTCGCCATTCAGCAAGAACTTGGTATCCCTACTCGATTCATAGGTCTGGGAGAAGAACCTGAGCAGTTCAAACCATTCCACAAGGAAGAATTCATCAACGGCATTCTTTAACCAAAAAGAGCGAGGCACTTATAATGCCCCGCTCTTGATATCAAGTGTTGTCGCTAAGCCTACTCAGGCAGTGGGAAGGCGCGATTAAAGGCATACACTCGCTGACGAATCTCGGCGAGCTTAGCGTTATCGTCGTTGTTTTGAAGTGCCTCATGTATAAAATCTGCGACTTGCTCAGCATCAGCAACTTTCATCCCACGCGAGGTGATAGCAGGTGTCCCAATGCGAATACCACTTGGCTTGAATGGCCCGGCAGTATCAAATGGGATCGAGTTCTTGTTGACCGTAATTCCTGATTCATCGAGCGCATGCTGAGCGATCGCCCCATCCATACCTGCTGGCCGCAAGTCGACCAACATCAGATGATTGTCTGTTCCGCCAGAAACGATACGGTAACCATGCTCTGAAAGGCGAGCTGCCATCGCAATAGCATTGTCGACTACCTGTTGGGCATACCCCTTAAAGTCTGTATTAAGAATCTCTCCAAAGCACGCAGCTTTGGCCGCAATCACGTGCATAAGCGGACCACCCTGAATTCCCGGAAATACATTGCTATCGATTTTTTTGGCATACTTTTCTTTGCAGAGAATGATACCACCCCTTGGCCCACGTAGCGATTTATGAGTCGTCGTCGTTACGAAATCTGCGTGCGGGATAGGAC
>JBNABE010000165.1:0-4042 GCA_049631945.1 Akkermansiaceae bacterium | reverse complement strand
AATTGGATTTCGTAGATGGTTAAATCATTATGAAATTTAGCAACAGCTGCTTTTACACCTATATCAAGGATCGATAAACATCTTGTCTAGCATGTTACTTGAGCAAAGAATACTGCATGAAATTTTTAGTGGTTATCTTCGTTCTATTCATACCTCTGACAGCAAGCGCTAGAATAGGAGAGAGTAGATCAGAATGTTTGGAAAGGTATGGAAATGCTGATTTGGAGTGTGATGGCGAGTATCAAGTCAATTACAGCTTATTTGAGAAGAGTGTCTATAAAATCCATGCTAATTTCTGGGGTGGGGTAATCCACCAGATGGGATACACGAAAGATACGGAATTAACTGAACGCGAGCTTACTTATATTCTTAATGTGAATGCAGCAAAAAATAAGTGGAGACGCATCAACGATGTAACATGGATGACCAAGGATGGCGTATTGACCGCAGTCCAAGAGGACGCTTGGTCTTTTACTATTTTCACCTCAAAGTATGCTCGTTATTACTGGAATAATAAAAACCAAGAGGCTGAAAACGATGAGCTTGCAGAACTCTGAAAAGCTCTGTGATGGGTCGCAGCGTTGACTGCTGATTGATTATTGTTTTACTCGGTGTTGCCAATCACTTCTGCACCTCATACACCGTGGTTTGCTTATAGCCTGGTGGTCTGCAATAGATGATCTTTTCGACCTGTGTCAGAATGATGGAAAACTTTTGGTAGTCATCTTCATCACAATAGTTTTTATAATAACCTTTCGATTTGCTGGGGATTGAGTCCCAATAGGTTTTGGCCTCCTCACCCTCTATCACTCTGGTTGGTCCAGAGAGGTAAACCATAGACTCTAGTGATGGTGATGCGATCATCCACTCTGCGTGTGGATTATTTCGGAGGTTGCTTACTTTGTGAGTGGTAGGTGCTGTGACTGACACAACAGTTTCCATTGAGCTGTCTGCAACGATGTTCATCCAGGTGGAATGAGGTCGCCCCATATGATCTGCGGTAGAAAGGACAGCATTTTTTGTCTCAGAAACGAGCAGGCTTGAGGCTTTCCAGAGAGCATCGTTTTTTGGCATGGCTGAGTAAAATGATTGTGATTTATTCTCGGGTGTCTGGATAGCTGCCGAATATTTTGACTAGCGAGCAATGTTTCTCAAGCTCTAGAAGAGCGTCTGCGACAGGCTTGTCAGTACAATGACCGGCCAGGTCGACATAGAAAATGTATTCCCAGTCCCGCTGTTTAGACGGACGAGATTCAATTTTACTCATATTCACGTTGAGTTTGTCGAAGGCTTTCAGGGCGTTCACCAAAGAGCCTGGGCGATCATGAATAGAGAATAAAATAGATGTGCGGTCGTTACCTGTAGCGGGGCATGTTTTCTCACCGATTACGAGAAATCGCGTCGTATTTGTGGCTCGGTCTTGGATGGATTCTTCGATAACATTCAAACCATTGAGCTCCGCAGCTAGCTTGCCGCCAAGAGCGGCAGCTCCAGAAGCGGCTTTTTGCTGGGCAAGTTTTGCCGCCTGGGTAGTGGATGAGACTTCAACCAAGTCAGCTTCAGGAAAGTTGCGTAAAATCCAATTACGGCACTGACCAAAAACTTGGGGATGAGAGTATAGAGTCGTAATTTTGTCTCTATCGATAGAAGACAGAAGGCAATGATCGATGCGAAGTAGAATCTGCGCGCAGATTTGTAGATGTGAGTCGACAAAGAGATCAAGGGTGTGCGACACGGCACCCTCGGTAGAGTTTTCTATTGGAACAACTCCATAGTGGGCTTTACGCCGTGCTACCTGGTCAAAAACCTCAGCGAAATTAGGCTGTGGTGAATAGGCGATAGAATGGCCAAATTTTTTGATGGCAGCTTGATGAGTCCATGTGCCCTCAGGCCCGAGATAGGCCACGGTGAGATTGTCCTCCAAGGCGAGGGCTGCCGACATGATTTCCCTGTAAATGGCGATAATCGAACGCTCTGGCAATCTGCCGCTGTTCATTTTGGCGAGACGCTTGAGTAATGCATCTTCTCGTTCCGGTGCGTATATCTGCAAGCCTTCTTTTTTCTTAATTTCACCAACCTCATGTACTAGATCGGCTCGATCTGAGAGAAGGTCGAGAAGTTGTTGATCTAGCTGATCAATTTTTTTGCGGATATCGTCTAGTGGCACTTTTGAAATAATGGCTGGTGATTAACGGCTATTGATCGTTGCTGTTTGTTGGAGCATTTTCTTCGACTGATTCGTCGAGACTGGGAATGCCAGCAGAGCTCAGAGCTAATTGTTGTTCAATATCTTCAGCACTTGGTTGCTCGCTTTCAGATGCTGAGTCTGGATCTGATTGTTGTGAATCTTCCTCTAATTCCGGCTCTGGTAGTTCGATCGTACGTAGCTCTGCTGAGTTGGGTAATTCATCCACTGATTTGACTCCAAAATGCTCAAAGAAAAGATCTGTGGTCTCATAGAGTAGTGGGCGCCCAGGTAGCTCGGCTCGGCCACCAATTTTGACCAGCTCACGGTCGAGAAGCTTCTGTAGCATGCCGTCGCAAGAAACACCGCGCACTGCCTCAATGGAGGCTTTGGTGACTGGTTGGCGATAGGCGATAATGGCTAGTGTTTCCATCGCAGGGCCGCTGAGTCGGCTTGGCTTGCGGTCTGGAAAAAGCTGCCGGACGAATGCCGCATAATCAGGGTGAGTGTATATTTTCCATCCCTTAGCACGTTCGGTGCAGAGAAAAGCACGCCCAGTAGTCTCGTATTGTCTGTTGAGGTCAACAATAGCTGCGGTAACAGCATCTTCACTGATGTCAGCCAAAGCTGCTAATTCATCGGGTAGGGAGTCAGGAGTGTGATCGGTATCTTGAGCGGAGTCATTATCTGATTCAGTATCGGCAGCGAGAGCATCCTCGGCTTCGGCTACGCGTGCGCGTACGATACGAGCAATTTCCGAGCTGGGTAATGGTTCCTCGGATGCGACAAGTAGAGCTTCGATGATGGCTGAGAGTTGCATAAGCTTGTCTTAAGATTATGGGATTGAATAAGGATTGCAAGCCTCTGGAATCAATATTCTTTGCCGATAATACGTGAGCTGAGTTGAGATTGATAGGCGGCGACTTTTGCATAAAAAACGTCCCTATCATGCTCGATAGGGACGATTGTAAATGAATAGAAAGCCGTGGTTAGCTCATAATCTATTTTAAACTTTGAGGAGCTTATTGAGCAGGTGTAGGAATAGCCGGAGCTGCTGGTGCGACTGGCACTACTTCCTTAACAGCCTCTTTTACAGTCTCTTCGGCTGCCTCTTTGACTTCCGCGGCAGCTTTTTCAGCGATAGCTTTGGCTTGGGCAGCGGCTTTATCAGCAGCAGCCTTCTCAGCAGCAGCTTTTTCGGCAGCAGCTGTCTCAACAGCTTCAGCTAACTCTGCAGTGGCAGCCTCACGAACAGCGGCTACGTCAGTGGTGTCAGAGGCTTCCTCATTTGCCTTCTCACAAGAAGTGAAAACAGTAGCAGCAGCGAGTGCGATGATGTATTTAAGTTTCATAGTTTTTATTTGTTTGGTGGTTACTTGCTGATTGCAGCGTAACTCATGTAATCATTTTAGATCTAGCGATGAGCATAGCGATTCAACAAGATAATCGTGTTTTAGCATATAATATCTGCCTTGTCACAATTTTACCTCAGTATTCATGCTGGAATTTGGGATAATTAATGACTTAACGTTAAAATATTCATTTTGCTCTTGAACTTGAGGGTTAGTTCGTAGAGTTTCTGCCCGCCGTAGATCACTGCATTTGTCAGTGTGGCGACGGGGAGTAGCTCAGCTTGGTAGAGCGCTGCGTTTGGGACGCAGATGTCGCAGGTTCGAATCCTGTCTCCCCGACCATTTTATTTATGAAAAAAGTATTTATCACAAAACCTTGTAAGACTAATATGCAGTCTGGTTATAAAAAGACTAAAAGCTGGATCGTAGAGTTTTCTTTTGACTCTTCACTTGATAAAGATGTGCTTATGGGGTGGAATAGTTCATCTAATACAAATAAACAAGT
>JBNABE010000164.1:0-4084 GCA_049631945.1 Akkermansiaceae bacterium | reverse complement strand
GTGATCAGTAGTGCTAAGAGAACGATGGATGATGCAGAGAGGAATAGAATAAGTGCGGTGTTTTCAGAGGGCTGATGCGTGCCTTCAGAGTCAGGAGAATTCTGATTTTTTGACCCGTTCATTTCAGAGCCGTCTTCGTTATGCTCGTGACCATGCGCGGCATCCAGTGCCTCCTTGAGTGATAGTCCTGAGCCGCTGGCAAAGCTCAGAGCGTATGATCCCGCAGTGACAACTTCATCACCAGGGAAGAGCCCGCTAATAATCTCAACATAGCGGTCATTCTTTTCACCAGTCTGAACCGGTAAGCGAGTGAATGCATGAGGGATCTCGAGGTGCTTGACGTAAACCACTCGGTGAGCAGCGTCGCCTTGCAGAGCCTCTCGGGGCACGGCCATCACATTCTTTCGGCTCGAGGTTACAATAGAAAATTCTGCCCGCATACCAGGGCGCAGCAGATTGCCCTTATTGGGAACCTTGAAGATAGCCCCGATGGTGCCGCCTGCTGGGTTGGCCTTGGGTTGGAATCTTAACAACTCGCCATCAATAATTGTGCCGCCGAGGGCGGGGATGCGGATGTGGGCTTTGGTTCCTGGTTTGATTTTACTAATGACATCCTCGGGCACTTGAGCGGTAGCCCAGACCTCAGTGAGATTCATAATGTCGAGTAGTTCTTTTTCAGGTTCTACTGGTTCACCTAGGCGGATGTGACTGGCTACGATGAGTCCATCACGCGGGGCCCGCAGATCGATAACGGGGGGAGGGCTGCCTGGTTGCCGGCTCTCTACCTGAACGACAACATCACCCTTTTTTACCATGTCTCCCTCAAAGGCGTTGACCTTGATGATCCTCCCAGAAATACGACTACTGAGGACCGAGTGGTTTTGTGGAATTTCTCGAATATGGCCGATGGCAAAGATCGTGCTCTCAAAGTCTTTGCGTTCAACGACGGCGTATTCAATGCCCAGGTTTTTGATGCCTTCGGGTTTCAAGGGGATAAAACCCTCAGAGGAGCTGTCTGTTTGTCCTGCATCGATCATCATGCAGCCGATCACGCAGAGTGAGAGAGCTAAGGAAGTGCGTATTGGTAAATTTTTCATGGTGTTAGCTGTTTAGAAAATAAGATGAAGTTACTGGTTGAGAGCGGCTTGATAGCGGGTCTTTGCTAGATGAAAGTCACGAAGCGCTTTGAGTTCGGCAGAGCTAAGGTCGAGGACCTGTTCTCTGGCACGAAGTGTCGCCTGGAGGTCTCCTTGTCCCTCGTGGTAGGCTTTGACGGCGAGCTCTGCTTGCTTGCGAGCCATGGGTAGTAGATTGAGGGATATTTCCCGTCCTATTTTTGCCCACTCTGACATTTCCGTGTATGCGGTAGAGGCTTGGTGTTGGATCTTGTGATCGAGCGCGCTGGCTTCCAGATACTTACGCTCAGAGCGTGCTTCTGCTGCATCGATAGCTCCTTTGTTATTATTCCAGAGGGGAAGGGGAATGCGAAAGCCAATGCCAAAATGCTTCTCGGAGTCGTATCCCACTGGGACATCTTCCGTGCGCTCTACTCCTGCAGTGAAGGTGAGCTCTATATCGTCACGTGATTTGGCACGCTCCAGTGCGGCTGACTGAGTGGCAGCGGTAGCGTGAAGTTTGGCGGCTTGCAGATCTGGACGCTGGTTTGTGTGCGCTGAGCTTGATGGCAGATGAAAGCCCGATAAGTTGCCGGTTACTGAGAGCCGCTCTCTGGTGCCCATGCCGAGCAGGGGCTTGAGCTGGCCATGAAAAGAGGCTGACCTAGCGCTGAGCTGGCGAAGTTTATTGGTGAATTGCGCAGCCTCTAGTTTAGCTTGGCCAGCATCGAGAACTGAGCCTTCGCCCTTATCTGCTGATTCGCTTAAATGTGTGGCGAATTGATGGGCAAGAGTCTGCTGTTTTTTGAGCAGCTGCCGGTGCTGTTGATTCGCTAGAATTTGAATGACTAGCTGCTTGGCCGTTGCGCTAAGGCGCCGCTCGACATCAAGCACTTCGGCTTCTGCCGCTTGTAAGGAGGTCTGAGATATGGCACGTGCGAGAGCTAGCCGGTTAGTAATAGGGAATTTCTGGGCAATGCTGACACTCAGCGCGTGCTCATCAAAACTAGGGTCCTGTGAGGCCTCGATTCCAAATACGGGGTTACTCAAGCGCCCTGATTGATCAAGCCTGCCCTTGGCCTCAGCAATGCGCTTACGTGCAGCAGCTAGGTCTGGGTTTTGTTTTTGAATTCGGTCCTCGATAGAGTCCAGTGAGATGATCAGTGACTCCTGGGCATGCAGTGATGCGGCTGATAGGGTTAAGAGGGTCATTATGGACACTATCAATGGTGTTTTTAGATGGCCGATGAAAGGTAGGCGATGTTGCGATGGCATGTGAGAAAATAACTTAGTGTTTCGAAATAGAAATCGAGATGGACATACCCAATTCTCGATAGTGAATGCCGTGGGCTCATAAACGACCTCGGCAAATGGCAACACGAACTCACACAAAAAAGCTGCTCAAGAATGGGCAGGTTGTGGGAGCGTGCGCATCAGGCAACTGAAGGGCCTCGAACGGGAGTCGCTTTGCCGCAAGTGAGCAATAAACGCGAGTGCTGTTCAATAGCAGGGCCCGGTTGGTCCGAGCTTCGGAGTATGAAATCTGACAGTCCAAAGTGGCTGTGCAAGGTGTATGTCGAAAATAAAGTGTAAGCGAGACTATCAGGGTAGTCATGGAAATGCGGCGTGGGCATTTTCATTTCGGCCCTCAACATGACACTGTCTGTGTCGAGAATGAAACAGAGCTGGCAGGGTGCGGGTTCATTCTCGTCTGCAGGGTGGTGCGGTTGCTGAGTTTCTGTAGCCTCGGTTTCTGGGCATTGCACGCAGCTGAGATCAACATCCTCACATACGACGGTGCAACAGGCAGTGCCGCTGGTGTGCAAAATGCCCAATTGATCAGCCACACAGCGCCCATAGGCGGTGAGAAATGTCAGAATTAAAAGGTATGAGCAAAGCTTACGCACGCAAATACTCTCCATTAGTGAGCCGAAATGTCAATGTAAATGAAATGATGGCATGCGCAGATGAGGGCTGAATCAAGAGGGTGAGAGGTGACTGATGGAGCCTATTTCTCGAACATACTGGAGAGGGGGATTAGCTTTGGCAGCGTCATTTTTTGGCTGCAGAAAATATCGCAATCGCTTGCTATTAAATTATAATGAGTCAAACTATTGGGAGTTATCCAGTGGGCTTGTTCTTATCCGAGACAAGACCTACGATCCTACCAGCTGATATGAAGAAAAGCAAAGACAAGGCAAAAGCGAAAGAACTCGAAGCCGAGAATGCAGAGGTTGTCGAGGTTGTTGAGATCAAAGAGGAAGATTTGCCTCCAGATTCAAGAGCTCTATGGTTGAAGGCTCAAAGTGCTTTAGAGATGGGTCACCATGCCTATGCTATCAAGCTCTGCCACGCCGTATTGGAACAGCATCCTGGTTTCATTGATGCGCGTAAGTTGGCGCGGAGTTGCGCGGTTACTGCTAACGCGGGTAAAAAAATCAAAAAGAGTTTTTTTGGTGGTGGCAGTTTGGCGATGATGAAAATTGCATCCTTAGGTAAGAAAGACCCTGTAGCAGGAATGATGGCAGTTGAGCATGAGCTAGCTAAAAATCCTTATGATGATACGGCCAATGATGTGCTCTATGATTGTGCCATGAGACTTAACATGCTGGATACAGCTGCATACGCTCTCGAAAATGTAAGAAACAATGCATCAGCTAATACGATGCTGTTGCACAAGCTGGCTGAGCATTACCTAGCCCGAGATTTCCCCGACAAAGCGGCTGATGTATACAGTGATATTGTGAAACGTGATTCCACTGATACCGATGCGGTGAAGGGGGCTAAAGATGCGGTTGCCCGAGCTTCCATGAAAAAGCAGAATTGGGAGGAAGCGAAAGGTTTTCGTGATGTAATGAAAAATACGGAGGAGGCAGCCAAACTGGAGGCATCCAACCGGGCTGCGATGACTCGTGATCAGATTCAAGAAAAGCTCGGCGATCTTACCGCAAGGTATGCGGCCGATGAAA
>JBNABE010000163.1:0-4139 GCA_049631945.1 Akkermansiaceae bacterium | reverse complement strand
GTTCCCTAGGGAGTGCGGGTTCGATTCCCGCCGCCGGTACTTTTTTACAAAACCTCTCCAATTTGTCACTTGCTCAATCAGCAGCAAGCAATTCGGCCCGTTATCTTTTATCGGCAAAATGAGCCTTAAGCGCCTCAACTACACCTCTACTGGCGTGCCCCTTAGCGACGTAGCCTCCTGCGCCTTGCACCTGCAACTTAACCTCTGCGCATGCATTTGCTGGGCAAGCTAGCATCTTAGCCATATCAGGATCAAGCATGTCCAAATCGTTATGGCTATCGCCCACAGCAAACGAATCTTGGCTAGACAAGCCCATCAAGCGAGCTACTTCCAACATAGCTGTGCCTTTGTGGAAGTGCCGGTGGCTAAACCGCAGGTAAATGCCGTTACGCTGGTAAGACAAGGTCGTTTCAGAGGCAATCTCACCATCAATTTTGTGCACAATCATGTCCATTTCTGATGCAGTCGAAGCAACAATTCCAGCAGGCTCTTCCTGCTGAATACCCCACACAGCTGCAGTCTCAGATTCAACCCATTGTTTTAGATTGTTGAGCACCTTGCGAGATCGTCGAAATAGTTTTTTGTGCTCACGCTCGCATCGATTATTCCAATCTGGGCTGCCGACCCAACGGCCAAACTTATTGGGTAAATAAATTTCACGCTCACGAGCTATTATATAATCAGGTAAAATGGGAAAACGAGCATCCACCAAACCTTGCACCGCCTGCATCAAGGATCTCCCTGTGTTAATACCCCAGCAAGAACGATGTTCGTGACGCATTTTTTTTATTAACTCAAAAAAATCAGCATGCACTGCTGGATCCTCATCAGGCACCACTAGCGTGCCGTCAAAATCAAAAGACAACAGCCAACGGGGCACGTCTGTATCAGTAAATGGCGGCAGTAATTTCACGGAGCCGGAGATTGGATAAATGAGAGTTTTTACAACTTAACAAAAACTATTCCTCTACGGGTATTGCCTTCAGCGGTGCTGGTTCCTGCTCTTCAATCGCTCTTGGCGCCTGACTGCTGTTACCGCCGATCTCTTCTTCTACAGCGATAGCTCTGGCAGGAACGGCAGCACGATCTTTCAGCTCTTCGGAGACACCGCTAAGTTCATTCACCTCATTATCAGGGCGACTCCTTCGCATTTTTATCTCCACTCTCCTATTCGGAGCTTGAGCTTTAATGTCGCCCACCTTGACTAATGGCTTTGCCTTTCCAAATCCCCTGACAGCAATGCTTGATTCATTGAGGTTAAGGGTATTCACCAGCCATGTTTTGACAGCCATAGCTCGTTTTTGAGATAGTATTAAGTTGGGCTGTTCTTGACCGATCAAATCAGTATGACCATCTACCCAACACACTAAATTTGGATGTTTATCGATCAGAAGGGCCACTTTCATCAGGCTAATCCGTGCACTCTGCCTCAAGGTTGCACTATTGAAATCAAACAAAAGATCGCTACCGATCAAAGCCTTGGTCGTTAAGAGAGTATTACCATCCATACGCGACATTGCGTCCAGTGATGTGAAATCTTTGAGCAATCCATTTTCAGACTCGCCCTCAGCACCTTGCCGCAAAGCATCGGTATAGACATCTGGATCATGTTCAGCGGCTTCGCGATCTCCTGGATCAACAGTGACCTGACTCTCACTTGATCTGGGAAAAAACTCCCGACTTCTGCCTAAATCTGGCATAGATTCTTCGAACACAGGTGCATCTAGCTTACTTAGGAGTTCTGCATCCAACTCGCCAGCTGCTGCTGGCTCAGACATTGGAACCTGTATCGTCTCAATTTCCGGACTAATATCAATTTCGACATCCGCCATATTCTCCAACATATCTAGTTCATCTGCGGGAGGAACAATAGTAACCGGTTCAATAGTGTCCTCAGGCTCTGGGCGGTTAAGCTCTGGCCTCGAATCTGATGTATCCACCCGATTCACGCGGACAACTTCAGTTTGGATCTCAGATTGCTCAACGCTATCTCTGAGCGTGATGTCAATACGACCCAGCATTACAAATGCGAAAGCATGCAAAATAACCGCAACCATGATGGCGATGGCTACCCATTTACCGACACCTTCATTCTCAGGGAGTCTAAAAGAGGAAGTCCCCCTCAAACCACCATTCCAACTATAGTCATCGTCCATTGATGCTGCATGTTAACTTATTTTGTTCAAATGGCAACTGAGGGTTTACAAAGAAAAACGAATACATTGGCGTAACTACTATGTTGCTGACGCACTTCATAAAGCTGCATATAATCAGTGCATCGTGAATGTTGAGAGCACAGCAAAAAAACCGTTTCACAGTAGCAACAAAACGAAAAAAAGAAGCTGGTGGCGTTATGTATGGTTAGGCTTCACCTTATCAGCTATGCTATGGTTTACGCCTAATATCTACCTTCAAAAAAACTTACGGTATGCCGAGATGGAATTGCACTCTGGCGAGCTAAGCCAATCCAACTACGATTCTATTGTGCAGAGTAATCGTCGATATTTCCTCGCCTGCAAGGTAGCAGCTTCCATTTTATTGTTCGGTTCCGTTCTTTATCCCGTTAGCCAACTAGAAAGACGACGCCCAGAATAGCCAAGTCCACCATCATGATCATCAAGTATCTCAGCATACGAATACAGGAAAACACATCCATATTATGCTGACACATCTACCAGCTAGCGTGATGCTTCAGCACTTCACAAAAAGATCACAAATTTAAATTGTATGGTTGGCAATCCACAGTTTTGATTCTAAAAGAATTAAATAATACTAAATATCCTAGGTTAGCACCATGCAAATTTCATGCCCTCACTGTAACACCGCCCTTGACGTAGCTCCTGAACACTTCGGCCAGCAAGTTCAATGTCCCGCTTGTAGCAATCGCTTTCAAATTCCAGATGCCCCATCAGAGCCGAGTGATCCAGACTTCCAGAAACCAGAGCGACAAGGTTGGGAAGAAGGTGATCACGCTAATGTTAATTTCGGTAAAAGCTTTCTCATAGGTGCAAGCATCACCATAGGCTGGATGTTGCTTATGATTCCATTTAAAGAATCTAGATTCGGAGCTATCTTCCTAGAACGCGGTTGGGTCAACTACGCTGAAACACTTCTGTTTTTCTGGGGACTCACGATTCTCTTCATGAAACTGAAGAAAAACCAGCATCAAGCTCAGGCCACTCTGCTCAATCTTTTTCCAGAAAACATCGGCAAGGAGATTAATTCATCAACTGTAGGTGCCTTCATCGACAATATCTACAACACCCCAATCAGCCTACGGGACAGTTTGATAGTGAATCGTATCCGCAAATCTCTCGAACTCTTTGAATCTCGTTGTGACAACAACGAAGTCTCTGGCTTCCTGGGTATTCAGTCAGACCTCGATGCGAACAGGTCAATGGGATCCTATGCACTCATTAAAGTATTTTTATGGGCAATTCCAATTCTCGGTTTCATCGGAACAGTGATGGGACTCTCCGTTGCTGTTGGCTCATTAGCCATGGGAGACAATACCGACCCAGACGCTCTTAAAGAATCAATCAACAGCCTTACTGGTGGTCTTGGTGTGGCGTTTGACACTACCCTTCTGGGTCTTATTTTGAGTATCCTACTCAGCTTCCCCTTATCTGCCGTTCAGAAAAGGGAAGACGAAACCCTTACTCTAATCGATACCTTCTGCACCGAGAAACTCCTCCCTAAACTCAATGACAGCAAGCAGCTGGGCACAGACGAACTTATCGAACAGGCCGAGAGCATCCCTCAATTAGTAGCCTCATTGGCTCGAGCACACGAGACATTTTTGGTAAACCTGAACAAATCAACCGTTCAACTCAACCAGACGCATACTAATCTCGAGACTTCACTAGATCAAGCTGTGACAAAGCTCTCTGACACCAGTAGTGAGCTCTTCTTGAAGTCACACAACAACTTAACAAGATCTTTTGAAAGCATTGCTAGCGGTATCGAATCAATCAATCGCAGCCTACGTCAACTTGGGGAACGAGAAATCCCAGGTGCTGTACCTAAGAAGCGAGGCCTATTTTCGAGAAAATAACCTGCCGTGCCAAAGCGTCGATCCAGCAGTGACGAAGGGGTAGACCTCTTTTCCTTCATGAGCATTCTTGCGTGCCTCATCGGCA
>JBNABE010000162.1:0-4146 GCA_049631945.1 Akkermansiaceae bacterium | reverse complement strand
ATCGATATCGATTCTCTCACCCTGGGTAACGTTGCGGGCGATGCGGACGGCTTTGATAGCTATATTAAGTTCGATGATATCGCTGACTACAGCTTTACCATTGCCACTGCTTCATCAGGCATCACTGGCTTTGATGACAGTCTTTTCACTCTGGACTATAGTGGCTTCAGCAATGCTCCTGGCTGGGACTGGCAGATCAAGCTCACAGGTAACGATCTCGTGCTCGAAGCTTATGCCGTTCCCGAGCCTAGCTCAACGGCACTGCTCGGCCTCGGTGGCCTTGCCTTGATGCTGCGCCGCAAAAGATAGCACGCAGAGCCCAGACCTACTTGTAGGTAATTATCAAAATCCCCTCTCGAACAAAGCCCCATGCCACTGCCTTGCGCAATGAGCACTGGGGCTTTTTTGAATGCACCGACTTTATCTACAAGCGATCATCACTGTGCTCATATTAGGCAAACATCCAGACGTATTGATCAATACTACTTGCTCTAGTGCCCAAGGCCTCGCCTACATTAGCAGTTTAGCTATTGACCCCAAAAAGCTCTCTGCTTATTTCTTTAAATGCTAGATTTATTTTAATAACTCAGTCTCATCTATACCATCATGCCTAACGAATCAAAATGCCCCTTTAATCATGCCGCCGGAGGCGGAACTACTAACGACAACTGGTGGCCTGACCACCTAAAGGTAGAACTTCTCCACCAGCACTCGACTAAGTCCGACCCTATGGATCAGGATTTCGATTACGCCAAAGAGTTTGACAGCCTTGATTACGACGCCTTGAAAAAAGACCTAGCAGAATTGATGACTGATTCACAAGACTGGTGGCCTGCCGACTTTGGTCATTACGGACCATTCTTTATCCGCATGGCATGGCACAGTGCCGGCACCTACCGGACCGGGGACGGACGCGGCGGTGGCGGCAGAGGACAGCAGCGCTTTGCCCCACTCAACAGCTGGCCAGACAACACCAGCTTGGACAAAGCCCGCAGACTTCTCTGGCCCATCAAGCAAAAATATGGGCGCAAGATCTCTTGGGCAGATCTCATGATCCTAACCGGCAACGTCGCACTCGAGACCATGGGCTTCAAGACCTTTGGTTTTGGCGGTGGCCGCAACGACACCTGGGAGCCTGATCACGACGTATACTGGGGCACGGAGAGCGAGTGGCTTGATGACAAGCGCTACACCGGCGAACGCGATTTGGAAAACCCGCTGGCCGCTGTGCAAATGGGACTTATCTACGTTAATCCCGAGGGCCCGAACGGCAATCCTGATCCCGTCGCAGCTGCTCACGACATTCGCGAGACCTTCGCCCGCATGGCCATGAATGATGAGGAAACCGTCGCCCTGATCGCAGGTGGTCACACCTTTGGCAAGACCCACGGTGCCGGACCCGCCGATCACGTTGGCCCAGAACCAGAAGCCGCAAGTATCGAGGAGCAAGGCCTCGGCTGGGCCAGCAGCTTCGGCTCAGGCAAGGCTGCCGACGCTATCACCAGTGGACTTGAAGTTACTTGGACAACCACCCCCACCAAGTGGAGCAATAACTACTTTGAGAACCTCTTCGGCTACGAGTGGGAGCTCACCAAGAGCCCTGCTGGTGCCAACCAGTGGAAACCCAAGGACAATGCCGGCGAGGGCTCCGTACCTCACGCGCATGATACCACCCAAACCATCGCTCCTGCCATGCTCACCACCGATCTCTCCCTGAGGTTTGACCCCGAGTATGAGAAAATCTCACGCCGTTTCCTAGAGAATCCTGATCAATTTGCAGACGCCTTTGCCCGCGCATGGTTCAAGCTCACCCACCGTGACATGGGTCCTCGTAGCCTCTATCTGGGACCTGAAGTTCCTTCCGAGGAACTCATCTGGCAAGACCCGCTTCCCGCCTCCGAGGGCGTGTTTATCGACAGTGATGACATCGCTAGCCTGAAGGAAAAGATCCTCGGCTCAGGCCAATCTATTTCCCGCCTGACCTCAACCGCCTGGGCCTCTGCATCAACCTTCCGTGGTTCTGACAAACGAGGTGGTGCCAATGGCGCCCGCATTCGACTGTCTCCCCAGAAAGACTGGGAGGTCAATCAGCCTGAGCAACTCGCCGCTACCCTGACTGCCTTGGAAAGCATTCAAAGCGAATTCAACGCATCCGCTGAAGGTGGCAAGCAAGTCTCACTCGCTGACCTCATCGTGCTTGGCGGTTGCGCTGCAGTAGAGCAAGCCGCCAAGAATGCTGGTCACGCTATCAAGGTCCCTTTCACACCGGGACGAGTCGATGCCACTCAGGAGCAAACCGACGTCGAGTCCTTCGAGGCACTTGAGCCACCCGCAGATGCGTTCCGCAACTATCTCAAGACCAGCTACACCGTACCTGCAGAAACCCTGCTCATTGACAAAGCGCAGCTACTCACCCTCACTGCCCCCGAGATGACCGTGCTGGTCGGAGGCATGCGTGTACTCGGCACCAATGCGGACGGCTCTCCCACCGGAGTATTTACTGATCAGCCTGAGACCTTGAGCAATGACTTCTTTGTCAACCTGCTCGATATGGCCACCGAGTGGAAAGCTGCCTCACCATGCAAGAACTTCTTCCAAGGTCATGACCGCGAGTCCGGGGCCGTCAAATGGACCGCCACTAGGACTGATCTTATCTTTGGATCAGATTCCCAACTGCGTGCTATAGCCGAAGTTTATGGCTGTTCCGATTCAGAAGAGAAATTCGTCCACGACTTTGTCGCGGCTTGGGACAAGGTTATGAATTTAGATCGTTTCTAGTAAAAATCCATACATTAGGGCCTCGAAAACCCCGGTACGCACCTAATCTCAGCAAACTATACTAGCGGAGCTCTGAAGGTCTCAACCCGACCCACTTCTTAAAGGTATTTGAGAACGTAAAAGAGCTCTCGTAACCAACTGATCGTGCTATCACCTCCACTTTGTCTCCTGTGGTTGCCAGAAGGTGCCTCGCATGCTTCATGCGCAAAAAAGTCAAATGTTGCATCGGGCTCCGCCCAAGTTCCTTTTTGCACAAGCGTCGTAAATGTTCCGAACTCATAAATGCAGCATCAGCAAGCTCAGCTAATGTCCACTGATGGGAGAGATTTTGCTCAACCCCCGTCCACAACTTCCATAACCGATCATCACTATGCTCTGGCTGGGCAAACTTCAATACATATTGGTGAATCAATTCTGTCCACTGACTCAAGGCAGATGGAGTATTGCTTGACTTACATTCTGCACAAAGGCCTTCAACAGCAGATTTCAGAGAAGTAACATTGAATGCACCCTGAACAGGTGAGCGGGAAGTTGCAATCGGCACTACATCCCTTGCTTCCAAATAACGCACCCAGACAAAGCTCCATGATTTACCTGGCACGGAACGGAGTGCATTTTGAATAAAGGGAGGCAATAAGCAGGCATTACCAGGCTTAAGCTTTTTCCATCTACCATTGACGAGCACCTCTCCCTCACCCTCGATACAGGCCATAAAATAAGAACCTGACTGATCCGTTCGAATTACCTCTAA
This sequence comes from Akkermansiaceae bacterium, assembly GCA_049631945.1. GTDB lineage: Bacteria > Verrucomicrobiota > Verrucomicrobiia > Verrucomicrobiales > Akkermansiaceae > Oceaniferula. The sequence goes on along the minus strand of JBNABE010000162.1, from coordinate 617 downwards.
GCCCGACTCGGCAGACATAATTCCAGTATGCGCAACTTTATATTGAGCAAGTAAAGGACAGATCCAAGCATCTGCAAGCCAATCGCGCTGATCAGAATCATCAGCGACCACCACCTCCGCTTGGGTATTGTCACCAAGCCGGTGTACATCCTCTGAAATATCACGAACATTCTGCCGTATTTTCCGATTACCTTTGGATGCATTTCCAGACACGATTATAATATAGCACACAAGTTCTTAAAATGTGCATTTCTGATATGTAATAGTGCCTTGTTCATTATTGCAATGGGAATCTATCAGCGTAATCATAATACAAGCAAACACAATAAATCAATATGCCAAATCCATGGACAGGAGTAGGAAACCCCTACACACGCAACGAAATGATCGAGCGGCTTCGCGATACACTTTCCAAAGGTGAATCCATTATCGCCGCCGGAGCGGGCACTGGTATTAGTGCCAAATTTATCGAAAAAGGAGGCGCGGACCTCATCATCATCTACAACTCAGGTCGCTTTCGCATGGCTGGTGCCGGATCCACAGCCGGACTCATGTCCTATGGCGATGCCAATGCCATTGCTATGGAGATCGGTGAATTCGAAGTTCTTCCTGTTGTG
>JBNABE010000161.1:0-4147 GCA_049631945.1 Akkermansiaceae bacterium | reverse complement strand
TAAAACGTTCAATGTGTTTACCAGATATACCCCTCGAGGATGATGCCTGCGATATCATCGCCAAAGCCATGCACGGGCAAAACATATCATCCAAACAACTTGCAAAATCTACAAATCAAACAGAGAGCACAATCAATGCTATTCTCCAAGGGCATTCTGATGATAGTGCCTTCAGGTTAATATCGCATTCTTTAGAGCTGTCGTCAGCAGCCTTGATTGGAATCTCTTCATATCAGCCTGAGGTTAGGATTCCAGACGGTCTCATTCAGATCGTCTCCCCATTTGGACACGCAGGTGTCAACGCATATCTAATTGTTCAGGATAAACATGCCATAGTCTTTGATACTGGCACTGATGCTAGCCCCCTCTTCGCTTTCCTAAACCAGCATCAATTAACACTCGACTGCTTATACATTACTCACAGGCACCATGATCATCTCGCTGAGATTAAGAAATTCAATAACACCCGAATTATATATCCGGAACATACAAAACATGGACAAAAAACAAACATCTTCTCTGGGGAGCTACTGATCGCCATGGATGTTAGTGGTCACGCGAATCCAGCGAGAGCCTATTATTATGAGGGCCTAAGCTCTCCTGTTTGCATTGTTGGCGATAGTGTATTCGCTGGGTCGATGGGTAAATCTCCCGATACTGTATGTTACAAGCAAGCATTAAAGACCGCGCGAGATAACCTCATGTCATTGCCTCCCACCACAATCCTCTGTCCAGGCCATGGACCAATAACGACTGTTGCTCTTGAGCAAAAACATAATCCCTTCTTGGCCGAGAGAAATAACGGCTCATAGCCATAAGATAAGTCAAAACCTCTAATAACAACAATACAGGCTTACTTATCCTCCAAGAGACCAAGAAATTCAGGCATCACTGCATAGTAGAGTGAATTATTACCACCTCTCGATAACTGGTTCATGACTAGCTCAGCCGAATCATCACTATTCGATGGAGTACGACGCTCTATATGATGTTCTCCGGCATGCAGTTCTTGGCATATATAGGGAGATCCTGCATCACGAGTAACGCGAACTTCGAGGCTTGGTGCCATGAATTCCATTTTTCCAACAGGAGCCGATAAAGGATCAGTAACAATTTTAGCACTCAAACTAGAGCCTGCCGCTGTTTCATAATAATAAACATCACCATGATCGCTATCTAAGGGTAATTCGGTACAGCGCTTCCAGCCAGTTCGTTGAATGACCCATGCCAGCAACTGAAGCCCAGCCATTCGATGATTTGGGTGTACTACAATTTGTAATTCACTCATATGCTCTAAAGCATTTGTAGCCATTGGATCATCAAACAAGCCCGCAATCGCCATCCGAATCTGAGAGCTCCTGGTCCATTCAATGTCCATAGGAAGCATGGATTGTTCGCTCTGCATCGCGTCATTCAGGCACGCATATGCGTGCGCAGGATTTGACCACTCCGAACTATCAAAAATAAACCGATCAATAAGACTGTATAGACGTTCAGAAAACAACGAGCTTAATTCTCCTTGCCACCAGAAAACTAGCGGCAAATCACTATTAAGATGCGAAAATACGGTATTACGAAGTCTCCCCGTCGATCTTCCTGTAAGCTGGAATGCCACTTGCTCACAGCAGACGCTTTTTCTTCCATGCGATAAATGACAATGTGCAGTAATCCAAGCGCGTATCGATGCCTCTGGGTTATCGCGATCGACACCAATCAGGAGAGCCCTGCATGCATGCTCACGCGTAATAATTTGAACATGCTCAGAGTTTTTAATAATAGCCCCTTTGAGCTCTGAATAAACCGCTAGATTAATCAATGATGCATTCGTACTTGCCTTATCCTCCTCCCACAGCAGGCGAAGCTCCTTATCTACGTCCGCAATAGCCACCTCTTTTCCAAGAGCTACTGCATAATCATTATCAGCGTAATCACCCATCATGTGACCTCTTATAGCCTTCTCCATTTGTGACCATTTTTACCCAACAAGTCGTCTGCTTCTTTTGGCCCCCATGTACCAGCAACATACTCTGACATCACTGGCGCCTTATCTGAATGGTGCCACGCGTCGTGGATATGATCGATGAACTTCCATGCTTCTTCCACCTCATCTCTACGCGCAAATAGGGTGGCATCCCCAGCCATAGAGTCGAGCAATAAGCGCTCATAAGCCTCTGGGCTTCCCTTACCAAAACTAGTAGCATAGTGAAAATCCATCTTTACTGGCTCCATACGCAGACTGGAACCAGGTATTTTAGACACCATGCGCAGCGAGATTCCCTCATCTGGCTGTATTCGCATGACCAACACATTGCCACCAGGAACACCGCCAGACAAGGCATTGAATAATACAGTTGGAGGCTCTTTGAAATGTATCGAAATTTCTGTCGCCTTCTTAGGGAGCTGTTTACCCATCCGCACATAAAATGGAACACCACTCCAGCGCCAGGTATCAACCAGCACTCGAAGTGCTACGTAGGATTCTGTCATCGACTCTGGATCCACCCGATCCTCCTCCCGATAACCAACAACATTTTCACCATCGACATGCCCTGCTACATATTGTGCACGGACAACATTTTCAGCCACAAGCTCGGGTGTATCCCACAGTCTAAGAGAGCGCAAAACCTTGACTTTCTCGTCTCTGACACCATCAGCAGAGAGATCAGTTGGGGGTTCCATCGCTACGAGACTTAACAACTGCAGCAGGTGATTTTGCACCATATCTCGCATCGCACCAGAACTATCATAATAGCCGCCTCTTCCACCCTCCATACCCAGATTTTCGGAACAAGTAATTTGGATCTGCTCAATGCAACGATTGCTCCACAGAGGTTCAAAAATGGCATTAGCAAATCTTAGCACCATGATGTTCTGGGCAGTCTCTTTGCCCAAGTAATGGTCAATTCGGTAGGTATCTCGCTCTTTAAATGTTTTACTAACAACCTTATTGAGGTGTTTGGCAGTGGGTAAATTTGTGCCAAATGGCTTTTCAACAATCACCCGAGACCAACAGCCATTTTTATTACGGTTGATACCAGCATCCTTGATATTGGCCAAAATATCATCAAAATATTCTGGGGCGCTGGCAATGTAGAACAACCTGTGTCCACTGCCTCCACGCTCACGATCAATCTCATCGAGACGATCTGCAAGCCTTTCGTATCCATCGGCATCCAAAAACTCACTCTGATGATAGTGGATGTTTTCAGCATAATCCTGCCATATGGAATCATCATGGCCGCTTCTTGAAACCTTTTTATTTACGTCTTCGAGCCCCTGTCGAAATTCTTCATCAGATTTCTCTCTCCGGGCAAAACCAATAATTTTTACGCCAGCGGGCAAGGCTCCTTCCACTTGTAGGTTATACAAAGCTGGGATCAATTTGCGATGAGTTAGATCACCGGTCGCGCCAAAAATAACTACCGTACATGCCTCTGGTCGAGAGCGAGACTCCAAATCTTTGCGGAATGGGTTTTTCATAATCGTGAAGTACGGGGTAGATAGCTTGCCAATTAATGCCTAATGACTGCAGATGAGATATCAACAAGATGTCTGCTCATTGTAATGATGTTACTCGCCTCATCAAGCCAAACTATCAATAGATCCAGACATCTTGGCAGCCATTATGAGGAATAAAACAAATAGCTACTAACCAAAAGCTGTGAGGAATGCGACCTCGAGAGCCAATTGCTCTTGAACATTGGTTTCCAGATTGGCACGTAGTTGCTCAATGCCCTCCATCCGACGGAGCAAATCATTCATTGTGTGATTTGATGCAACCGAGCCTGTGATTTCTCGTTCTGATGGGAAATCTAAGTTTTCGACTAAACATTTTTGACGAACGACATCCCCAACCCAACAAACCAATGTCTCGATGAGCTTTTCACGCTGGTTGAGATATTCCGACTCTGTCAGCGCTAGATAATATTTTTCACGGTTTTTGAGCCAGTCGCCACTATCTGTAGTGTTTTTATACTTTTTACTCTCCTCTTTAAACGCCGCATCATTGCATTTACTTATCTCTGATTTTTGTTGTGCCAATATACCGCTGAAAGAGGCTCTTAGCGTCAAGGCCGCCTGCATATTACCAATACCTTGTCTGCCTATGGATGCGAGGGCAGATAATAATTCCTGACTCGCGACGTTC
>JBNABE010000160.1:0-4151 GCA_049631945.1 Akkermansiaceae bacterium | reverse complement strand
TCTCTATGTCTCCTACCAGGTCCTCAAGGGGGGCGATGGATCCATTGGGATGGCTGTGAGGAACCCCAGTACGAAGGTGGTTCACCCCTACGCCTGGAAGGCCACCTCCGAGTACGAAGAGAGCGATGTGCCACAGGGCGGATATTACAGCGTCTGCCTGGACAACCAGTTCTCTCGATTCTCTGCCAAGCTGGTCAACCTCTACCTGACCACCTTTCTCGCCGGCATGGCGATCCGTTTCAACTGGCTCGATCTGGCAGATAAATATGAAAGCCTCGCCGTCCTCTCCAATCCGTGGATTATCAGCGTTGCTGGTGTTCTGTTCTTACTTGAGTTCTTCGCAGACAAAATCCCGTGGGTCGATAGCAGCTGGGACGCGGTACACACCTTCATCCGCCCAGTGGGCGGGGCCTTACTTGCCTTAGCGGCCCTCGGTGAAATGGATCCAGCGCTCACGGTGATTGCAGCTCTTCTGAGTGGAGGCACAACTCTGATCACCCATGCCACCAAGGCCAGCAGCCGCCTACTAATCAACATGTCACCCGAGCCTGTCTCCAACATAGTCACCAGCTTAGGTGAGGACGGCATGGTAATTGCGGGTTTAGGCCTGATGGCAATGGCTCCGATTGCTGCTTTTTTTGTATTTCTGACCGTTGTCATCATTGCCGTCTGGTTGTCACGCAAGACCATAGATGTCATACGCCGCGGACTCACTGCCATGCGCAACAAAAACAAGATCGACACGTCGAATATGGACACAGATTAGCCCAATCTCGACTAGTCTATATCAAGACTTCCCAACTCGTCCCTATTAGTCTAATTAAATTGCGGCCCGCACTGATCAAGCCGGCATTCCAGGCATGTTTCTGCTAAAAAAATTATTCCAGCTACGTGACAAGACGCACGACGAGGATGAGAAGCCATTTCTTGAGCATCTCGAGGATCTCCGCATCGTCATCACACGCGTGGTACTGACATTACTCATTGCAATGGGCTTTTGCTTTGCCTTCCGTAATGAACTGATGGAAATCATCCGCCGTCCCGTCGAGCAGGTATGGCTGGTAAGCCAAAAGGAAAAAATGCCCGAGGGCCGTGTCAAGCTCGACCTTGAAAGCTGGGAGATGGCCAAGAAAGCCGAGCGTGACACCGCAGACTTTAGCTCAGGTCAACGTGATTACTACTTCAAGCATATTGACCCTGAGGGCAGACGTAATCTTGAGTTCCACACCGACAGTGTTCGTTACTATCGTGCCGCGATCGATATAGAGAACAGCCACCAATCTGGAGCTGCCTTCATCAAGGATTTCCCCGGGATTTCTGAGGACATGCGATCTCAGCTAGCAGAACTGATGAAGGAGGAAAAGCGGCCGGATGCTGCAGTAGACTCAAGAGGCAAGCTGGTGCTGATGCAAGCGCTCAACCCAACCGAGGGCTTCATGCTATCCATCAAGCTTTCCCTTTTTGCCGGCATCGTGCTTTCATTCCCATTATTACTACTGTTCACTCTCCAGTTCATTCTTCCAGGGCTCAAGAAAAACGAAAAGCGCGCACTTTGGCCTGCAATGATTATTGGGTTCGGCTTGTTTCTTGCGGGTGTATTTTTCTCCTACTTCTTTGTATTACCAAAGGTTCTGGATTTCTTCTACAACTACAGCCAGCAGATGGGCGTAACCAACGAGTGGCGAATTGGTTATTATATTTCCTTCGCTACCCAATTCACCTTGATTTTCGGACTAGCCTTTGAATTACCCGTGGTGGTGATGACCTTGGTTAAGCTTGGCGTGCTTAACTACGAGATTATGCGCAATACACGTTCTTACGCTATTCTTGCCATTGTTGTTATTGCAGCCCTGATCACTCCAACACCAGACGTAGCCACCTTGGCCTTCCTAGCGGTGCCAATGATCCTACTCTACGAAATGTGCATATGGCTTTCCTACTTCCACAAGCGCAAACAACGTGAACAGGAAATGCGCGAACGCGAGGAGTTACGCCAACAAATTCTGGCAGCCCCGCCTGCCTACGCAACAAGTCGCGATGACGACGACTACTGGCATGATGAGCACGATGATCATGCATTTGATTACGATAGTGAACACCACGACCCATACCATCATCAGGATCATGAATATGACGATCACTCCGTTGTAGAGGCATCCACTGAATCAGATCAGCAAGATGAGCATCCCCCTCACGACGGAGATGAAGGTCATGAAGATGACGACGGCACTTACGATTTCGGGGATGATGAGCTCGCCCTCGAATTCGGTCATGATCACGATGAGTCGGATCAACAATCTGGTGAAGCAGACGTTCAAAGCGATGATGATAGCGACCTGCCAGACGGACCAAACAGAGCTGACAAACCCGAACAAGATTCGTAATACAAACACAAAACAAGCCCCCTCTCACCCATGCATTCAATGACAGGATTCGGCCGAGCCGAGAACGCCACTAATACTATCGTCGCCCGTGTGGAGGCAGCGTCTGTAAACCGCAAACAAGGCGAAGTAATGGTTAAGCTTCCACGCGCTTATGCAGAGCTTGAAGCCGACATCCGCAAAGCAACAATGCAAAGGATTTCCCGCGGCCGGGTCTCCATCAACATCCATTTGGAGAAAGCCCATGGAGCCACCAGCGCCATCCGCATCAACAACTCTAGGGCCCAAGCATTGGAGGCCGCTTTTACTGAGCTTTCAGATACAATCGATCGTCAAGTCCAAGCTTCTGCCACAGACTTTCTGCGCACGCCTGAGATCCTCGAGTTCGATGATGATCCAGCAGATCCGGATGAGGCATTGAGTGCAATCACCCCGGCACTCAATGCGGCCTTAGAACAAATGATCTCTATGCGTGCTGATGAGGGTCAACATCTGCACACCGATACTCAAACTCGCATCACCAACCTAGAAAGCATCACCCAACAAATTGAGACCGAGGCTCCCTCTGTTATTTCAAAACACAAAGAAAATCTCCATCGTCGTCTTGCCGAGTCAGGACTTGAGCTAGACCTCGACGACGAGCGCATTCTCAAAGAGATTATCATCTTTGCCGATCGCTCTGACATCACCGAGGAACTGACTCGCCTGCATTCCCACTTTGATAAGTTCCGCCAGTATTTAGCACAAGATGAGCCAATAGGCAGACCGCTTGACTTCCTCTGCCAAGAGCTCAATCGAGAATTCAACACGATTGGATCAAAGGCAAACAATGCCGCTCTGGCACAGCTGGTCGTCGATGCTAAAATCGAGCTAGAAAAAATCCGCGAACAAGTTCAGAATGTGGAATAAGCCACGTTTCACCCATTTGATCATACCTTGTCCTTCCTCGATACAGACCAGACATCACTCAAGATTTGCGGCATCACACTCGATGAAGATGCTGAGCGACTCATCTCGATGGGTGTCGATGCGATGGGTATCAATTTTTGGCCAAAGTCGAAGCGTTACCTCAGCCCTGATGCTGCCACCTCCATTCTGAAAAACTCGAGCAGTCAAATCACACGCGTGGGTGTTTTTGTCAATGCAGAGCCATCCTTACCGATGAAACTTCTCTCTGATGGCCTTATCGATATCGCTCAATTTCACGGAGATGAATCGATTCAATATTGCGCCAGCTTTGCCGATGCCGGCTTACCATTCATTAAAGCCATCGGGGTAAGCAATCGAGACTCACTGAGAAATATTACCGATTATCAGGCTAGCGCTATCCTCCTCGATACTCCTGCTCCGGGTATATACGGAGGTACGGGGGAGGTCTTTGACTGGACTCATGCTCAGGATTTCATCCAGCAATACCCCGAAATACCCGTATTACTAGCAGGTGGTATCACACCCAAAAATGCCAGCCAAGCCATCGAGCAAGTCCACCCAGCCGCTCTGGATATTGCCTCTGGAGCTGAACTCTCACCCGGCATTAAAGATTTCGACAAAGTAGCCGCACTCATGCGGGCAGTCACCAAACCCTCAGCCTCGTGAACTTAGTCTACATCTTTATTGGTGGTGGCCTTGGGGCTGTATCGCGGTTCTTCCTCTCATCGGGAATACAGGCTTTAGCAGAACAAACCCGCCTACACCGAATGCCTGCAGGCATTCTCGCATGTAATCTTCTCGGAAGCTTGTTGATCGGGCTTCTCTTTGGTTTTATTGCCT
>JBNABE010000159.1:0-4157 GCA_049631945.1 Akkermansiaceae bacterium | reverse complement strand
CTTTTCGGAGTCAATGAAAAGCCCGAGCAGTTCGATCACGTCGCCATCACCGTTGCATCACCAGAGATCATCAGATCTTGGTCAAGCGGTGAAGTGTTAAACCCAGAAACAATCAATTACCGTACCTTCAAGCCAGAAAAAGGGGGGCTCTTCTGTGAGCGCATCTTTGGCCCAACCCGCGATTGGGAGTGTGCTTGCGGAAAATACAAGCGTATCAAGCACAAGGGGGTCGTCTGTGACCGCTGTGGTGTTGAGGTAACTCTCTCTCGCGTGCGTCGCGAGCGCATGGGGCATATTGAATTGGCTGTTCCTGTCTCACACATCTGGTTCTACAAATGTATGCCCAGCCGTATTGGCTTGGTTCTTGATTTGGCAGCACGTCAGCTCGAGCGCATCATTTACTACGAAGACTTTGTAGTGACCGATGTCGGAAGCACGGACCTTCAATTAGGACAGCTTCTCAGTGAAAGCGAATACTTTGATGCTGAGGACGCCTACGGTGAAGCAAACTTCAAAGCGGAGATGGGTGCTGAGGCACTTCAGTCATTGCTGTCTGGAGTCAACCTTGCTGAGCTCACTGCGCAGCTTGAAGAGGAAATGTTGAACACCCGCTCTAAGCAGACTAAGAAGAAGCTGGCCAAGCGAATCAAGCTTGCCCGCGGATTTGCCCAAAGCAACACTCGCCCTGAGTGGATGATCATGAACGTGCTTCCTGTCATTCCACCGGATCTTCGTCCGCTTGTGCCATTGGAAGGTGGACGTTTCGCAACTTCCGATCTCAACGATCTCTATCGTCGTGTAATCAACCGGAACAACCGTTTGAAGAACCTTCTCAAGCTGAAGACTCCGGACGTAATTATACGTAATGAGAAGCGCATGCTGCAAGAGGCAGTGGACGCATTGTTTGATAATGGTCGCCACGGCCGTGCTGTCACAGGTGCTGGTAACCGTGCACTCAAGTCACTCTCTGACATGCTCAAGGGTAAGGGTGGACGTTTCCGTCAAAACCTTCTTGGTAAGCGTGTAGACTACTCAGGACGTTCGGTCATTGTGATCGGACCTGAGCTTAAGCTTAACCAATGTGGTCTGCCCAAGAAGATGGCTCTTACACTCTTTGAACCGTTCATCATTCGCAGACTCAAAGAGCTCGGCTACTGCCACACCGTGCGTAGTGCCAAGAAGATGATTGATCGCAAGACAACGGAAGTTTGGGACATCCTCGAAGAGGTAACCAAAGGCCACCCTGTCATGCTCAACCGTGCTCCCACCTTGCACCGCCTCTCTATTCAGGCATTTGAGCCTGTGCTTATTGAGGGATCTGCTCTACGTGTTCACCCGCTCGTCTGTACTGCCTACAACGCTGACTTCGACGGTGACCAAATGGCGGTGCACGTGCCACTCTCCGTGGAGGCGCAGATGGAGGCTCGCCAGCTGATGCTCGCTCCTAATAACATCTTCTCACCTGCAAGTGGTAAGCCTATTACGGTGCCATCACAGGATATTATTCTTGGATCATACTACCTCACCTACGCTCGTCAGCTGACAGCGAAGGAGCTTGAGGCACGTAAAGATGTTCACTTGCCACTGTTCGAGAACACCACCGAAGTCGAGTTTGCTATTGCGAGCCGTAAGGTGAAGTATCACGACTGGATTCGCCTACGCAACCCAGATTATGGCAAGGAAGAGAAGACATTCTTTGGTGATCACGAAAGCAAGATTATCGAGACTACTCCAGGTCGTGTCCGCTTCAACGAGATCTGGCCATCTGGTCTTGGTTTCTTGAACTTCAATGTGGGCAAGAAGCAGATCGGCGACATCATTTGGCGCTGTTACCAGTGCGCTGGTCAGGCTGAGACAGTGAAGGTTCTCGATTCTCTCAAAGGTCTCGGCTTTATGGAGGCAACACGCTCAGGAATTTCCATTGGAATTATCGACATGGTTGTTCCTGAGGAGAAGAAAGGTGAACTCGAGAAGGCATATGCCGAGCTCGAGAAAGTTACCAAGCAGTATCGTAATGGTGTGATCACAGACAACGAGCGATACCAGCAGGTGATCGACATCTGGACTCACGCATCTGACAACATCGCTGATGCACTCTACCGCAAGCTCGAGCACAACGAGGGTGACAAGATTGTCAACCCGCTGTTCTTGATGGTTGACTCCGGTGCACGTGGTAACAAGCAGCAGATTAAGCAGCTCTCTGGAATGCGTGGTCTGATGGCTAAGCCCTCTGGTGACATTATCGAGCGTCCTATTACGTCTAACTTCCGTGAGGGCCTTTCTGTGCTGGAATACTTTATTTCCACTCACGGTGCTCGTAAAGGACTTGCCGATACGGCGCTCAAGACCGCTGACTCAGGATACATGACTCGTAAGCTGGTTGATGTTTCCCAAGACGTTATCGTCTTTGAGGAAGATTGTGGTACTGTAAATGGTATTACTGCCGAGCCTATCATTGAAAACGATGAGGAGGCAGCATCACTTTCATCACGCATCTACGGCCGTGTTTCCGGCGAAAAGGTAACCGACCCTGTAAGTGGTAACGTTATCCTGGAAGTAGGACAGCTCATTGGTGAGTATGAAGCGAACAAAATTGAAGACCTCGGCTTCGAGCGTCTGAAGATCCGCTCTACTCTCACCTGTGAAGCCGATCGCGGATGTTGTCAGAAGTGTTATGGACTCAACCTAGCTTCTGGTGAGCTAGCTAAGATTGGTGAGGCTGTCGGTATTGTTGCCGCTCAGTCCATCGGTGAGCCCGGAACTCAGTTGACCATGCGTACTTTCCACGTTGGTGGTGTCGCATCATCTTCATTCAAACAGCCAATCATCAAAGCTAAGAGCGGTGGTACGGTGGTATATAAGGAAGTGCGCGCGGTTAAGGACGCTGAGGGTAACTTTGTTGCACTTAACAAAAAGGGTGCCATTGCTATCCGTGATAAAGACGGACTTGAGCTTGAGTCATACAACCTTGTGATGGGTTCTGCTATTTCTATCCCGGATGGTGAAAAAGTCAAAAAAGGCGAAGTCTTCGTAACTTGGGATCCATACAACGTGCCAATTCTCACTGAGAAGCCTGGTAAAGTTGAGTTCCGTGACATGATCAAGGGCATTACTGTTCAGTCTGAGACCGACAAAGAAACAGGCAAGAAGGGAATGGTGGTTACCGAACATAAGGAAGACCTCCACCCACAGATTGTCATCGTTGATAAGAAGACTTCAGAGGTCCTAGCAAGCTACTCCATTCCTGTTGGTGCTCACCTTTCTGTAAAAGAAGGTTCCAGCGTTAAGGGTGGTGCTCAACTTGCAAGAACTCCACGTAAGATCTCCAAGACGGGTGATATTACAGGTGGTTTGCCACGTATTGCTGAGCTCTTTGAAGCTCGTCGCCCGAAAGAGGCTTGCACCATTGCCAAGATCGACGGTGAGGTATCTTACGGTCCTAACGTTCGTGGTAAGAAGAAAGTCATTGTGACTGATATGGACACAGGCGAGCACGCAGACCACTTGGTTCCAATGGGTAAGCACATCATCGTCGGGGAGGGAGACTTCCTTCACCGTGGTGATCAAATTACCGAAGGCCCTGTATCTCCAGACGACTTGCTCGAAGCATGTGGTGCGCAAGCACTCCAAGAGCACCTCACAAATGAGGTTCAGCGCGTTTACCGTCTCCAGGGTGTAGAAATCAATGACAAGCACATTGAGATCGTTATCCGCCAGATGTTGCGCAAAGTGAAAATTACTGAGCCAGGTGATACTGAGTTCCTTTGGGGTGATCAAATTGATCGCACTACCTTCAAGAAGGCCAATGAAGAAGTTGTCGCCCAAGGTGGTGCTGCCGCTGAGTCTGAGCCAGTATTGCTCGGAATTACCAAGGCATCTCTTGAAACTGAGTCCTTTATCTCCGCTGCGTCGTTCCAGGACACCACACGTGTGCTCACTGATGCATCAACTATCGGACGTGTTGATCACCTCCGTGGCTTCAAGGAGAATGTCATCATGGGTCACCTCATTCCTGCAGGAACTGGATTCCACCAGCATCGTGATGTTGATATTGAGTTTACTGTCGAAGAGCCTGAGCCACAGCAAGCAGAGCCTGAAGAAGGTGCTGAGAATGCGGAAGGCGTCGACGGTGAGGCATCCGTGGCTGTTGAGGAGCT
>JBNABE010000158.1:0-4196 GCA_049631945.1 Akkermansiaceae bacterium | reverse complement strand
CTCCTAAGACAATCGTGAAGAAACACCTATATATCGACCTAAACTCCCTTCCAGAAGAAGGTAAAACCTTCTCTGGAGAGCTGGACGAGTCTATTTTTTCAGCGCATGGCGAAAAAATCAAAGCAAAAGGCCCTCTTTATTACGATGTTTTCATCCAAAAATTCGATACTGAGCTTCTGATTAGGGGCAACCTATCAGCGAGCTTTGTTTTTACCTGTGATCGCTGCTTGAACGAATTCATTCAAACCATTGATGCTCAAGACATAAGCTTCAGTCTAGAGATCTCAAGTTCTCAAATAGACATTACCGATCTCCTTAGAGAGGAGCTTGTTATTCTCTTTCCTGACTACCCACATTGTGAGCAAGGCGACGATCAACCTGAATGTAATTTAGATTCTCAGTATTTAGCAGTGGACAAGCCCCCTAATGATGGAGTAAAGACGCCCCCCCAAGGCGAAGAACCAAATCCATGGGACGCTCTGGATGCTCTCGAAGACGAGTCTTCATCGAAATAAATCCAGTTCCCATACATCTTCAATAATTCGCCTTTAACAACTTAAGCAATCTCAACCTAATAATACCATGGCAGTACCCAAGCGCAGAACATCTAAAATGAAGCAAAAGATGCGTCGCGGAGCTAACCGCTGGCGCACACCCAAGCTCAAAACATGCCCTGAATGCGAAAGCCGCGTTCCCTCTCACATCGCATGTCCTCATTGCGGAACATACCGCGAGCGTCAAGTTTTGGAGGTAGATGCCCTCTAGCGACACAGATCAGCTCAAATCTTTGCTTACGAGGCGGAATGTTTAGGCATTCCGCTCGTTTCATGTTAATACCTAGGGTATTACAAGCTGACTTCAAATCAGTATCCTGCTGTTCAACTATCTAATCATGAAAATTGCTCTTGATGCCATGGGTGGTGACCACGCCCCCACCGTGAACATTGTTGGTGCACGTGATGCACTCAAAAAATATCCTGACATCGAAACAATTTTCTTAGTTGGCAATTCAGATATACTGCGACAAGAGGTTGAAAAACATCAATTGATTGACCCACGTGCCATCATTGTAGATGCTCCCGATGTTGTAGAAATGCATGAGTCAGGAGCCAAGGCCCTGCGTCGCAAAAAGAAATCTTCCATCTCGATTGCCACTGACATGGTAAAATCAGATGCCGCAGATGCCGTCGTAAGTGCCGGTAACACAGGAGCTTCGGTCGCAGCAGCAACCGTAAAACTCAGAACTTTGCGTGGAGTCGATCGCGCTGGTATTGCCTCCGCTATCCCCAATGAATATGGCATATGCCAGCTGTTGGATGCGGGGGCCAACCCGGAGGCCAAGCCTGAGCACTTGGTGACCTACGCTGTCATGGGCGCAGTATATTCTCACTACGTGCTTGGAGTGAAGCAGCCTAAGATCGGCATCATGTCAAATGGTGAAGAGGATGAAAAAGGCACCAAATTCACTAAAGAAACCTTCTCACTCCTCAAAGAGCTTGAATCATCAGGCAAGGCTCCTTTTGATTTTGTCGGCAATGTCGAGGGGCATGATTTATTTGAGAGCAATCTCAACGTCGTTCTCTGCGATGGATTCACTGGAAATATCATCCTTAAGAGCTGCGAAGCTACCGCCAAGGCTATGTCCAAGTGGCTTAAAGTAGAATTCAAACGCAATCCTTTACGCATTCTTGGCGCAATCATTGCCAAAGGTGCATTCAATGCAGTAAAGAGGAAAAGCAGCTATGAATATGTCGGAGGATCGCCCTTGCTCGGTGTGAATGGTGTATGCATCATCGGGCATGGTGGTTCATCTGCGCTTGCCATTGAGAATGCTATTCGTGTAGCTCGCGAGACAGTCAAGCTCAAGGTCAATCCACACATCGAAGAAATGCTGAACCGTATCAGCCCAGCATCTTAGAAGTTCTCGCAAATCTACCACCGCTCTCGCAATTTTGCTGTTCAAGCCAGTATTCTTGGCTAGATTTCTCGTATCTCTATACCGACTTTTTCTATGAGTTCATCCACATCTGTTATCCCCGTCACCATCGCTGGCACCGGCAGTTACGTTCCTGAGCGTATTTTAACTAATGATGAATTAGCCGAGTTCGTCGATACCAGTGATGAGTGGATTACAACACGAACTGGCATTAAACAGAGACGCATCGCAGCGGAGAATGAGTTCACCTCTGATATGGCTGTTAAGGCTGCAGAAAAAGCACTGGAGCAAGCAGAAATAGCAGCTGAGGACATTGACCTGATCATCGTTGCCACCATCACTCCTGACACACCCACACCTGCTACTGCATGCCACGTGCAGGCAAAGCTTGGTTCATTCTCTGCAGTTGCCTTTGATATATCCGCAGCATGCTCTGGATTCTTGTATGCGATGAAGATCGCCAAACGCCTCATCTCAGATGGGGCTTACAGCAATGCCCTGATCATTGGTGCTGAAAAACTCTCATCAGCCACTAACTGGGAGGACAGGAACACCTGCGTACTTTTCGGTGATGGAGCTGGAGCAGCCGTACTCCGAAAAAGTCAAGACGGAGAAGGTCGCATCCTAGCTACAGAAATGGGAACAGACGGACGTCATGCCAACATTCTAGAAATCAAGGGTGGCGGCTCTGCTTGCCCTATCACACCCGACAATGCCGAATTAAATCTACAAACATTGTCCATGCAGGGGCGTGAGGTCTTCAAGCTTGCTGTCAACGCCATGCGAACTGCCGCCGAGACGGTCATCGAACGTGCTGGCCTAACTTCCGACGATATCAGTCTCGTTGTGCCACACCAGGCCAACTTACGGATCATCGATGCCATTGCTGACCGGCTCTCTGTTCCCAATGAGAAGGTCTACGTCAATCTCGATAAATACGGCAATACCTCAGCAGCTGCCGTTGCAATCGCCTTAGACGAGGCTCACCGTGAGGGCCGTTTCAAGCGTGGCGACAACATCATTCTCGTTGTATTTGGCGCAGGCCTTACGTGGGCGGCTACTGCCATTAAGTGGTAATAGTATCCGGCTTAAACCGCCGAATTTGCGGCTCCGGTACCTCTTCCTCCTCCTCGAACTGTACTTTTCGGTGTACCCAAACGCTTTGAACAAGGCCTAGCAAGAACATGATCATTACGATAAATGTTCCTGAATAACTAATCAGGGGCAGAGGAATTCCTGTGATAGGCGTCATGAGGATACACATCCCAATATTTTCGAAGATATGCGAAAACATGAGTGCCACGACTGCCGCTGCGATGATCTTTCCCGAGCTATCTCGACTGTAGAAAGCGACGAATAAACATTGGATAAGAAGCATCGAATAGCCAATGAGCAACAACAAACTACCTCTAAAACCTTGCTCTTCACCAATCACTCCAAAAATAAAATCATTGTGAGCCGTTTTCCAAGGGATGTATTTTTTATCGTGTAGGGAGCCTCTATCACTCGATGCATTCCAGCCTAAACCTTTCCAGCCTGCTTTGCCAATCGACGTCGAAACCCAATACGGGGCATAGGCATCACCACTAATGTCAACTTCACGACCATTCAACATGGCCAAATAAAGCTCAATTCTCTCCGCACCACGTTGTGAAGCTTTAGGTAAAATAATGTAATAGGCCAGAGCCATACAACCAAGACCTATAATACCAAGAAGAAGCATGTAGCGATAAGGTATCCCACTAACCAGCATGATCACTGCAGTTACAGGAAGCCAGACAAGAGCCGAACCCATATCTCCCATTGCGACAACGATTAGAAATGGAATACCTGCCAAAATTGCGATGATCACCAATTTGATGTAAGGCAAGCTGAAAAAAACATGCCAGCGGGGCAAATCTTGCAACAACGAGGCCATGAGCACAATCCCGCCCGCAATACCCAGCTGTGTCGGCTGGAATGAAATCATACCCAAATTAATTTGATGGACCTCACTCCCCTTGTAAATCGCCATGATCATGAGCGTCAAACCAGATAAATACATGGGGATACCAAGCCAGCGAATCCAACGATAATCAATCAGAGCAGTCACAAGGAAAACAACACAACCAACAACAATCCACAACTTTTGACGTTGGGCATAATATTCACCACCATTAGGCAGATGCCTCGCCGCACTCTCTATTGCATAAACACCGAAAACCGCTAATGCCAACATCGTTAGCACTAACAGCCAATTCATTCCGAGTATTTTACGCAG
>JBNABE010000157.1:0-4262 GCA_049631945.1 Akkermansiaceae bacterium | reverse complement strand
GGAAGCCTACAAGCAATGGAAGCGATCAAGATTATCTTAAACTGCGGAAATCCACCACTGGGAAGACTGATTCACTACGACGCCCTCAGCACTCGCTTTCGTGAGTTCAATCTAAGACGAGACCCTGAATGCCCACTCTGTGGCAACAACCCAAGTATCACTAGGCTTGTCGATTATGATCATTCCTGTACTGATGCGCACCCCAACAACGATAAAATGATGCAGCAACCAAACGAGATCAATGTCGAACAGCTCAAAAACAAACTCGAGAAGTCATTTGATGGACTCTTAATCGATGTGCGCGAGCAATGGGAGCATGACGTAGTCAATATACCTTCAGCAAAACATGTCCCCATGGGTGAAATACCCGAATTCATTACTGAGCTGAAAAATATGGCTGCCGACCAAGAACTACTCATCATATGCAAATCGGGTGGTCGTAGCGCACGAGTCATGGACTACCTAGCCGACCAAGGCTTCAGCAATGTCTATAACGTCATTGGCGGAATGGATGCCTGGACCAAAGGCTAGCCATCATTACACTACCAAAACACCGCACTTTTTTCTTCGTTCCATGTCTGACAGCCAAAAAATGAAAGCAACTCGTGGCTACCTCATTGTCATTGAGGGCATCGACGGCACCGGTAAATCAACCCAAGCCACCATGCTCTCCGAGGCACTTAGAGAGAAGGATCACCATGTCGTCCAAAGCTTCGAGCCCACCAATGGCCCATGGGGTAAAAAATTAAGAGCAAGCGCCACTGCCGGCAGGCTCAGCATTCAGGATGAATTGTCTTATTTCATTAATGATCGCCGCGAACACGTTAATCAAGTCATTGAGCCTACCATCTCCGCTGGGGGTATCGTCATTCTTGACCGATATTACTTCTCCACCATGGCTTACCAAGGGGCTCGCGGAATTGACCCTGCCACCATCCGCAAAGACAACGAAAGCTTTGCTCCTAAGCCCGATCTACTGATTGTGCTCGACCTCGATGTAGACACAGCGCTTCAGAGAATCGGTGTTAGAGACGGCGAGGCAAACGAGTTTGAAAAACGCGAATCACTCAACTTCTGCCGAGAGCTATTCCTTAGCTTGGAGGATCAAGACAACGCGCATATAATAAGTGCAAACAGCAGCATTGATGAATTACAACGTAAGCTGTTCAAACTCGCAGAAGAAAAGCTAGGTCTCTAAAAGCTACTTAGAGTGCCTCCGGATGCTGTAAAAGTTCGGAAATACGATTAAGCAACATTCCCGCACCACCACCATCAACGACCCTATGGTCGAAGGTGAGGTCAATCTCTGCCTCGGTGACGGGCACGAAGGTTCCGGTCTCATCGCTCCACACAGGTCGCTTCACCCCTGCACTCAGGCCTAGGATTAAGGTCTCATTGGGAAGAGGAATGGGAGTACCCCAAGTAAGCCCAAAGGTGCCAAAGTTTGTCACGGTCGCAATCCCATGCTTTGTGGCGTCCTCAGGCAACTTTCTTGAACGTGCTAAATCTACCAGTCGATTGTAATCCTCGACCAACTCACTCAGTGACTTAGTATCGGCATTGCGAATAATGGGTACTAGCACGCCATCATCAACTTGTACTGCGACACCAATATCAAATGCGCGCGGATGAACTACATTCTCTCCGATTAGGTAACCGGCAGTGGTTGGATTCTCTGCCAAGGCCAAAGCCAAAGCTCTCAATAAATAAAGTGCTGGCCCGGGCTTAACCGCCTGACTGCGGCGGTGATCTAGGATCTTATCCATCACCAAAGGTCTCGCTACAGTAGCAAGAGGACGAGTCCAGCTTCGACGCATTGCATCAGCAACAGCCAAGCGCATCGGAGATGCCTTAGTGTAAGGCCAGCTCTGTATGTGTTCGAGGAATGCTTCCAGATCTTCCACGGTAACACGACCGCCAGCCCCACTTCCAGTGACAGCCGAAATGTCGGCAGCTCTCAGGCCAAGCTCCGCCATCCGAGCTCGCATTCGAGGAGATATGTAATGAGCGCCTTGCTTACCAGTAGGCACAGGCAAACCCTTGATGCTCGGCTCAACCAATACAGGCTCACGGTAGCCTCCATCTTCAGTTTTAAAGTGCAAGTTCTGCTCATCATCACGACCGTCAGCAGCATCCACTTGCGATGACTCAGCATCCATCTCCTCCATGGATTTTTCACCAGTGCGTTGAAGCTCATCCTCGCTCACCTCGAGAATTCCCAGCAGACTGCCCACCGCATAACTAACCCCTTCTTCAGCAAGAATTTCAACGACTTTACCAGCACAGAGAGCTGTAACCTCCATGGTTGCTTTGTTCGTCTCCACTTCAATCACCTCCTGGTCAGCTTGCACCTGATCACCGACAGCAATATTGAGCCTAATAATCGTAGCCTCAGCGATGGATTCGCCGAGCTGTGGCATCATAATTGGAACTTTAGGCATGATTTTATAAGTTACGTTTTTTAAGTGTTAATTATCAACAAGTATCAGTAAGCCAACAACTTGCGAAGCTCTACCGCTATAGATTCAGGGGTAGGACGATGAGAGGACCATAATTTAGGGTGATAAGGTATTGGGGTGTCTTTTGCATTCAGCCTCACCGGAGGTGCATCCAGCAAATGGAAGCCATCTGCGCATACACGTGAGACCACCTCGGCAGTTACACCACCCCATGGGAACGACTCTCCCAGAGCGAGCAATCTTCCTGTGCGAGCTACGGATGCGATGATCGTATCGGTATCCAAGGGCTTCACCGAGCGCAAATCAACCACCTCAATTTCCCAACCCCCATCTTTCTGGAGCATTTCAGCAGCCCGCACAGCTTCATGCACCATCGCACTATAGGTCACAACTGTTGCGTGCTTGCCGGGCTTGGTAATACGCGCCTGACCAATCGGCAAACGATCCCCTCTTAAATCCTTAGATTTGAGCCAGCGATAAAGGAATTTATGCTCACAATAGATGACTGGGTCGTTGAGCTGGATAGATTCAATCAACATGCTGTGCGCATCCGCTACCGTTGCCGGAGTCACTACGACCAAACCTGGGTAATGCGCATAGATAGACTCCATGCTCTGGCTGTGGAATGGCCCAGAACCAGGAGTCCCCCCTGAGGGTAAACGCATCGTCAGCGGCACAGGTACACCGGTCCTGTAGTAGTGAGTAGCCGCCTGATTGACGATCTGATTGAAAGCCACCGACGAAAAATCAGCAAACTGCATTTCAAGCACAGGCCTAGCGCCCTCAATAGCGGCACCAATAGCAACCCCTGCCATAGCATCCTCACTAATAGGAGCATCTAATACCCTTCCGGGATACTTATCCTGTAAGCCTTTTGTTGCCTTGAATGCGCCACCAAACTTTCCAATATCTTGCCCATAGAGGAAAACACTGGCATCTTGGCCCATAGACTCATCAAGGGCGGCATGAATAGCATCTATGTAAGTTACATCGCTCATCGCTATCTTTGAATTTGCATCTCTGTATTTGAATAAGCCATCCAATCATCTTTGTATGGATCAGGCCCATCCTCCTTCTGCGCTATTGCCACGGCTTCTTGCACGCGATCCGCTGCATCATCCTGCCACTGCTCAACCTCCTCTATCGAGGCAAACCCCCCTTCCACTAATTGCTTAATACCAAGCTCGATACTGTCACGGCCCAAGTCTGAATTTCTCAAGGAAGCGTCCACATAAGATCCATCATCGTGCTCCCCATGACCCGTAAGCCTTAACATCGAGGCGACCACAAGTTGAGGCCCATCACCGGCACGAGCAAGCGCAACAGCCTGCTGCATCACTCCAATACAGGCAAGCATATCGGTGCCATCCACACTGTGCCCACGAACTCCGTAACCGACTGCCTTGTCCACTAAATCATCACAAGCAAATTGACGATCATTAGGAGTAGAATATGCATATTGGTTATTAGCTACAGTCAGCACCAGTGGGAGCTTCTCGACCGCAGCGGTATTTAAACCCTCATGAAAAGCCCCCGTAGAAGTACAACCATCTCCGACACAAGTTGCACCCACCACCCCATCCAGCTCTCCTTTGAGGCGTTTCGCCAAGAGCATTCCTGCAACCACTGGAATAGCTGCTCCTAGATGAGATATCATTGCGAGCATCCCCTCAGCTGGTCGACCACGGTGAATATTACCATCACGACCGCGCATGGGGCCATTCACAGACCCTAGATAAGTTCTGGTGCAATCTACCAACTCTTCACCAAAGGCTGTGCGCCCTGCCTGATCTCGAATGAGGG
>JBNABE010000156.1:0-4265 GCA_049631945.1 Akkermansiaceae bacterium | reverse complement strand
ACCAGGCGTTCTGGTCGCTGCGGTCACACCCGATGGGCCTTGTGATGGGGTTCTAAAGAAAGATGACATACTCACCGCAATCAATAATAACGCTGTTGATGCGGCCGGCAACATCCTCATTGATGGCGAGAAAGTGAACATGAATGAAATTGTAGAAAGAAAATTTTCTGGGGATGAAGTAACACTAAGCATCATTCGCGATGGTGAGGCTATGGATGTCGTCTGCACATTGAAGCCATTCCCCCCCAGCCAGATGTATGCCGTGCAATACGATGTCAAACCTCGCTACACGACTTTCGCAGGCCTCGTATTCCAACCTCTGGACCGTAATCTTTATTCTGCACATAACCTCAACAATACGCGAGTCCGTCGCTTATTTAGCCATTATCTCGATGAGGCCATCTTCAAAGAGCGCGAAGATATTGTGATTCTCACTCGCATATTGAGTGACCCCGTCAACACCCATCTCAATGGGCACATAGGAACAGCAATCAAGTCGATCAACGGCATCGCGGTCAGCTCTTTGAAACACGCTCATGAGCTACTTCACCCAAAACAGATGCCCGAATTTTTTGTCATCCGCTGTGAAGGAATAGAACGACCTATCATCATACCCGGCGACAAAGCCATAGAAGCAAGCAGACGCACCCAAAACAGCTACGGCATCACCAGCCCTGCCAACCTTCATCATTAAACTCACTCATTGACTTTATTCCTATGAATACGAAACACTTCATTTCCACATCCTTGCTCGCAATACTCTTTGCTTTGTCTAGCTGCTGCGACAAAGAGAAATGCTCTAGTAAAAAAGATTCATCCAAACCAGTAGAGCGATCAACACTCGACACTAGCATTTCTGAAACCGCTGAGATCAGGCAGTCATTGGTTCGTATTAATTCCACTATCCAAGTTTGGAGTGCCTCTCAGCCGTGGGATAAATCAGCACCCAAAAAACGCAGGGCACTGGGAGCCTTACTGCTCAACAATCGTGTGCTCACAACTGCTGAAATGGCAGCCGATGCCACATACATTGAATTGGAAAATGCAGATAATACGCGCATTATACCCGCTAAGGTAGTTGCCATCGACTACGAGGCTAACCTCGCCTTACTGGAGCCCGACAATGGTGATATCGACTCATTTTTCGAAGACCTCAAACCTCTCAGCCTTGGAGCCCCTGCAAAAATCGGCGACCAAGTCGATGTCTGGCAACTTGAAGACAACGGAATGCCCATCGTTACTGAAGCCGTGATTCAAAGCGTTGATATTGTCTCTAGCTTTGCCAACGGCCATTTCTTCCTCACCTATGAGGCAAAAGGCTCCATGCAGAGTGCCTCAAACAGCTTCACCGTTCCCGTCATTCGCAACGGCAAACTACTTGGGCTGCTGAGTAGCTATGACTCTAAGGATCAAATTGTCGACATTATCGCCCCCGAGATCATTCAAGCCTTCATCGCTGATACCTCAGACGATAATTATGTAGGGTTCCCCTCTTTAGGAATCGGCATCAGCAGCACCGTGGACCCTAACTTTCGAGACTGGCTTAAACTCTCCGACGACCTAGGTGGCCTGTATGTTACAAAAATCCGTAAAGACAGCGCTGCACAAAAAGCGGGGCTCGAAAAAGGTGATGTCATTATCAACATCAATAATAAAGCCATCGGAAGGCGTGGCTATTACACCGATGAACAATATGGTCGACTTTATTGGAGCCACCTCATTAGAGGCTCACTCAAACAAGGTGACACAGTAGATCTTACCATTCTGCGTGGCGGCAAACAGAAGCAAATAACAGCGACCTTATCACGGCCCGAAGAACCTCTCGTAGCTCGGCATACCTACGATCAAGCTCCTGTTTACCTCATCAAAGGGGGGCTTATTTTCCAAGAACTTACGGCAACATACCTCAAAGCATTTGGCAAAGACTGGCAAACCAAGGCTCCACTCAACCTACTCGACATCATGATGACTCCGGAGGACTATGAGGAAGGTCGTAACAAGATCGTCTTTCTCAGTGCTGTCATTCCGACACCGGCCACGACGGGCTACGAACGCTTGCGTAATTTCATCATTAACAAGGTCAATGGCAAAAAGATTGCAGATATCACCTCGCTTATCGATGCCTTCAAACAACCAGGAGCAGATCAACTACACACCATAGAATTTGCCGAAGGGCCTCCAAGAACGATCTACCTAGACGCCAATATGGCCGACACAATTGACCTAGAACTTCTAAAACGTGGCATCCCTGCTCTATTCAGAGAATAAGGGGGCAAGGATAGAAGTTAATCTCACATATGAGATCTTATCAAAGAGAGCAGTATCAACAACGAATAGCATACGCCCGCACCGTGGCTAATCTGACCCTGGTGCTTGCATGGTGTCTCACAATGATTGCTCATGCAGAACAATACAAGTTATCGGCTAATCTCGACGCTCTGATCAAACTTCCTGAAGCCTATAAAATAACGCCTGAACATCTCGAGAGAGAATTTGGCAAAGGTATGTTTCAGAAAAACCCCTACTTCGAATGGCTTAGTGAGCATAAAGACCGCGCCATTTTTAAACGCTCTCCTGCGTCAAATATCACAGTAGACCTCACTATTCTTAATGGTGAAATTCCTATCGAGGAGCTCATCATTGATTTCGATAATGGCAAATTCCTCGGTGTTACTGTATCTATTTACAACCGGGGAGATGGTGGTTCGATCAGTGACACTGAATTTCTTAGGCGTTTTTCTGCCACTGGAAAACATTTAGCTAAACAGCTTGA
Source organism: Akkermansiaceae bacterium (assembly GCA_049631945.1). Lineage (GTDB taxonomy): Bacteria > Verrucomicrobiota > Verrucomicrobiia > Verrucomicrobiales > Akkermansiaceae > Oceaniferula. The sequence continues at coordinate 1,492 of JBNABE010000156.1, read as the reverse complement.
TACTCGCCCGCGTAAACGTGATGGCAATATCCGAAAAGGCGTTATGACAGATGGCTACACATGGTCTTCTCCTCGTGGTAAAGCTGTATTACTCTGCAACCCAGACGTCGGCAACTACAAGCAACCGGAGGCAAAAGAATTTATTCGCATGAGGCTTGCGAGGAAAGACGCCAAAGGAATTTACCAAGCCGCACTTCAAGAAAGGTCTCAAGCTACCGTCAGAAAATCAAGATTGGTCACCAACGTGCGCAAAAATGATGGTTATGTATACATTCACGGCATTCCTATGGTAGACCAAGGAAATAAAGGCTACTGCGTCGTTGCATCCGCACAACGTCTATTCGAGTACTACGGCATAGCATGCGACATGCATCAACTCGCACAGCTTGCCAAATCAGACCCCAATAGGGGTACAAATGCCCTTTATATTAATCAGCAGTTAGGGCGAATCGACTACTTGTTTAAAACAAGGTTTAAATGCTTAGCAGTGTCGCACGATGGACAACTTGTAGAATTAAAAGATGATAAATATGTCGGCAAAGTCATACCTCGCCGATCCTATGACAAATTTATAACCTCAAATATCGATAAGGGAATCCCTCTTCTCTGGGCTCTAGAGCTAGGCATAAAGCCTGAAAGCCCACAAATAAACTTACAAACTTCAGGTGGTCACATGAGAATGATCCACGGATATAACAAGGCAAAAAACGAAATAGTATTCACCGACTCGTGGGGAGCTGGCAACGATTTTAAAACAATGAACGCTGATGATGCTCACCAAGTAACAAGAGGCCTTTATGTGATGACACCGACAACTAATTAAATCACGAGCTTCGCATTTAGCTACCCTCACCATCGAGCTTGCGAGCCCAGAGCCATAAAATATCAGACAGTCGGTTGAGATACCGACACGCAAGGATCGGGCTCTCGTCGCCAAGCGCCCATGCTGCTAACTCCGCACGGCGACATACCGTGCGCGCAACGTCCATAAAGGCCGCATTCATCTGACCACTCCCCCCCGGACGTGCCCACCCCGTGAATTTGGTTGGCATATCAACAGCAATGGACTCGAGCCAGTCGACATCCGCTTGGCTAACGCTAGGATAGCCATCAGCAAGATACTTCTCTCGATTTTCTGCAGGGACTGAGAGTAACCCCATCAAGGCTACCAAATGCCCTTGTATAGTATCAATTTCCTCAATCATCAGGCTCGATACTCCAGATACGCGCACTACCCCAAGTGACGAGTTCAACTCATCTACTGCACCGCATGCCACGACTTCAGCTGAAACCTTCGAAGCACGACCACCATACATTAAGTCAGTTTGGCCATCATCACCCCTGCGTGTTATAATGCTCATGGCCACTCCATAGCATATACACGCACTCAAACGCTATCAAATTACTTGCTCCTCTTTAGAATAGATCTAGCATTTGCGTGGCTATCTGAGCCAAAACAACTTAATTGGCTACTTTTGCGGCGACACCATAG
>JBNABE010000155.1:0-4295 GCA_049631945.1 Akkermansiaceae bacterium | reverse complement strand
TCGCCTTCTGGATTATTGGAGCTTACAACGGCTTAGTTAAACTGCGTAACATTTACCGTAATGCCTTTGCACAAATTGATGTGCAGCTTAAGCGCCGCTATGACTTGATCCCTAATTTGGTAGAAACCGCCAAAGGTTTCATGAAGCACGAGCGGGAAACCTTGGAGGCCGTCATTGAGGCAAGAAACATGGCCAGCTCGGCACGTCAGAATGCTAACACAGAAGACGCATCCTCTATGGGGGCATTGTTGGCTGCTGAAGGTGGGCTTGGCGGTGCTCTCGGCCGTCTTTTTGCGCTTTCTGAGGCCTATCCTGATCTTAAAAGTAATGCCAATATGATGCAGGTGAGTGAGGAACTGACTTCAACAGAGAATAAAATAGCCTTCTCTCGCCAAGCGTATAATGACGCTGTCACTCAGTATAACACTCAAACTGAGGTGTTTCCTACCAGTATCATCGCCGGCATGTTTAATTTTGCCGAAGCCACTTTGTTCGAGGTGACTGAAGAGAGCGAGCGCGAAGCTGTGAAGGTCGAATTCTAGGAAGCCAGCAGTGGCTGGGCCAATATCTGGTCCGGCTATCCTTAAATCATAGCCGAACCCAGGATCGTGCCTGAGTCACATAGCTTATGAACTTCTTTGCAGCACAGGATGACGCTAGGCGCAGGACCAAGTGGTTGGTCGTCTATTTTGTGCTCGCTATCATCGGTGTGATCGTATCGGTCTATGGCATTGTCTACTTTGCCATGCTCTACACGGGTAATCCGGTAAGTCCCTGGATGCCGGGTGTGTTTGTAGCAACGGCTCTGGGTACAGGTGGGGTCATGGGCGCCGGTAGTTTATTCAAAACCATGCAGCTCAATGGCGGGGGCGCTGTGGTTGCCCGAGACATGGGAGCTAGGCAAGTAGATCCTTTCACCCAAGACGCAGACGAGCGCAAGCTAGTCAATGTGGTAGAGGAAATGGCCATTGCTTCGGGAGTTCCTGTTCCCGGCATTTGGATCATGGACAATGAATCTTCTATCAACGCCTTTGCTGCTGGAACGGAGCCTGGTAACGCGGTGGTGGCCGTAACCCGCGGCTGCTTGCAAAGGCTCAGTAGATCAGAGCTCCAAGGGGTGGTGGCACATGAATTTAGCCACATTCTAAATGGAGACATGAAACTCAACATGAGGCTCATGGGGCTTCTATTCGGGATATTAATGATATCGATGCTTGGTCGCATTGCTTTTCAGGCATGGCGGTTCATGCGTATACGTAGCTCCAACAGTAAAAACAGTGGCCATGGAGTTGTCTTCGTTATTGTTTTGGCAGGTCTTGCCCTGATGCTGGTTGGCAGTATAGGTGTTTTTTTTGGTAGGTTGATTCAGGCTGCGATTTCACGCCAACGCGAGTATTTGGCGGATGCGTCCGCAGTGCAATTTACACGTGACCCCTCCAGTATTGCAGGCGCATTAAAAAAGATTGGGGGGCAGGAACTTGGATCGACTATCAATGCCCCCAAGGCGGCTGAAGCCAGTCATCTGTTCTTTGCCGACGGAGGCATGTTTAGCTATGGGCTTGCTACCCACCCTCCGCTTGATGTGCGTATTAAAGCCATACAAAAAGACTGGGATGGTGATTTTCTTGCTTCGGAGTTACCACAAGTTGCTGAGGAAAGAACCACAGGGGGACAGCATCAAGACGCTCGCGTAAGTGGCCTAAGTGGGTCGGCAGGTCTGGAAGAATCCACAGTTTCCCATGCCCAGATTGATCGTTTGGGTGAGCCCAGTGAAATTGATGTAGCCGTTGGTCATCTGCTCTATGCTGGACTTGATCAAGATTGGACGCGGGCATGCCATGACCGAGAAGAAGCTCAGGCTCTGATTTTTGGTTTGCTCTTGGCGCAAGATAGTGAGTTGTGTGAGAAGGAAATAAAGTTCATCAAAAATAGTGCAGGTAAAGATGCGGGCAAGCTGGCACAACAATGGAACCATAAGTTAAAAAGCATCCATTCATCGCAAAAATTAGCCTTGGTCGATTTATCGATTCCTACTCTAAGGTCTTTGTGCCTGCCGGAGTATGAACGGTTTTTAGAGATTACCCAGTGGCTGATTGCCAGTGATGGGCAGGTAGACTTGTTTGAGTTTATGCTGCAACACGTGGTTGAGCGGCACTTGGATTCACACTTCCGACCAAGATCCATGGCCAAGATCAAATATCGCAATGTGGAAGAATTACTCAACGAGACCAATGTCCTTTTGACTACTATGGCGGCAGTGGGGGGGGAGGATCAAATGGAAACCGCTTATCAGGCGGCACTCGCCGAGTGGGGCTGGAAGATGGAGATGGCTCCAGCAACAGACTGCGGCTTAAACGCAATCAGAGGAGCACTGGAGAAATTTGATCAAGCAGCTCCCATGGTTAAGAAGCAGCTAATCCGCATGCTGGGGCTTGCGGTCATGCATGATGAAGTTGTGGAGAGCCGTGAGGCTGAATTACTGCGCGCAACTGCTGATGCCATTGGTTGCAATATTCCGCCCTTTGTCCAAAAAAGATGAATACTTACTTTTCATGTGCATTAGACAATGATGCAGATAACTTTACAAAGTATGACCCATGCGGTCTTTTTTGGTTTGAAGATACTTTTCGTTGTGTGGGTTTGCCTCAATGCTCAACCCAACTTGCTCGATGATTTCCAAATTATAACCTTCGAGTCCGATGATTTTTTTTGGGTTATTGGTGAGTAGCTTGATCTTTCTTACCCCCAAGTCGTAGAGTATCTGAGCGCCCATACCATAGTCTCTGAGGTCAGAGCCATAACCTAACTTCTCGTTGGCTTCGATCGTGTCTAATCCTTGTTCTTGCAATTTGTATGCATGAATTTTTGCTGGCAAGCCGATGCCACGACCTTCTTGACGCAGATAAAGTAGGACTCCACCTTCTTCGGCGATTTGTTTCATTGCGGTATCGAGCTGACTTCCACAATCACATCTTTTTGAGTGAAAAACATCTCCAGTGAGGCATTCTGAATGAACTCGGACAAGTGTTGGTTGGTCTGGAGAGATGTCACCTCTGGTAAATGCAAGGTGATGACCTGCTGTGCTGTCTTCAGCATGATCGACGTAATAGAGATGACAGTCAAATTCGCCATAATCTGTGGGCATAGCAATCGTCTCTGCATGACGCACGAGTTTTTCAGAGCGCCGACGATACTCAATGAGGTCAGCAATACTACATGCCTTTAAATGGTGTCTTTGTTGGTATTCGCTCAGATTACCTGAACGAGCCATAGACCCATCCTCATTCATGATTTCGCAAATGACCCCAGCTTCTGGTAAGCCAGCAAGGCGCGCCAGATCAATAGAGGCTTCGGTATGCCCTGCACGCCTCAAGACTCCTCCAGGAACTGCCTGTAACGGAAAAATGTGACCAGGTTGAACCAGGGAATTCGTTTTTGCCTCTGACGATGCAAGTAGTCGAATTGTCTCGGCTCTGTCTGCTGCAGAAATTCCGGTTGTTATGCCCTCCGCAGCATCAACGGAAACCGTGAAGGCTGTTTTTTGTGACTCGGTGTTTCGGGGAGCCATGGGGGGAAGATCGAGTTCCTGCGCTCTGGAAGCAGTGATGGGGGCACAGATTAAACCGCGCCCATGGTTTGCCATAAACGCAATCATTTCAGGTGTGACTTTGGCTGCAGCAGCGACTAAGTCGGCCTCGTTCTCACGGCCGGGGTCGTCTACGACAATAACCATCTTACCAGCTTTTATTTCAGCAATAATTTCGTCGATGGGGTGTAATGTAAGCGCGGGCATGATGTTTGAGTGCTATTCTTTATGAGAGTGTGAATCGATGGAACGTGTATGATCGGTTTTGATATGGAGATCACGTTGGGGGAAAGGAATTTCGATATGATGTTCGCGGAACGCTTTCCATACAGCAATGAGAACTTCTGAGCGGACGTTGCTGACCCCTTGGGGGGCGTCGTCGATCCAAAAGCGTATCTGAAGGTTAATCGATGATTCACCGAATTCCTTAAGCAAGCAATTTGGAGCAGGATCAGACAAGACACGGGGTATGTTCTTTGTGGCTTCTTTGCAAACACGAATAGCTTTAGGGATGTCAGTAGAGTAGGCAACGCCAACGTCTGCCTTGATTCGAACAACACGATCGGTAAATGACCAATTAATCACCTTGTTGGTGATGAAATCCTCGTTTGGGATTAGGATTTCTTTACGGTCGCGGGTTATCACTGAGATGTAGCGTGATCGCAGAGAATTGATCCAACCAAAGGTGCCCTCAATCTCAATTACGTCA
>JBNABE010000154.1:0-4302 GCA_049631945.1 Akkermansiaceae bacterium | reverse complement strand
TGCAAAAATAAAACCGCGAGCATCAATACCGACAACCTTGTCGATTTTTTCGCCACCAGCAGTAGCTGTAAGTTCGTTTACGGAGTGTCGCAGCAAGTCAGGACTTGAGAGAATGGTGGAGATGTCTTTAAATAGAATGCCTGGTTTCGGGAAGTCGGGCACGTCACGAATATTGTCACTGAGAAGTTGGGAAATAGTAGACATAATTGGATAGCTGCTTGGTTTGTAAAGTTGCTTGGCTGTAATTATTGCAGGTCGATGCGAGCTGGTTATAGGTCGGACTGGTATTGTTGGCTGAGCCTTTTGCCTAGATCGAGACCATTTAACATGCAGTCAACAACGGAGATACCGTCGCGGTAATTACCGGCAAGGTGTAAGCCTCGATGTGATTGTTCGCATGCAATCATTGTATCGAGTTTGTCTTGATAGTTGAGAGAATATTGAGGAATGGCTCTTGGCCATGATGTTTGATGCCTAAATGTTGGGGCGCCGGTAACGCCGAGCAGTTTGTGCAATTCATCTAAGACTACTTGGTCGTTATTTTCGGCATATTCAGGGTTGATTGAGCCCCCCATCATGCAGGTTAGGGTGACATGGCCATCGGGTGCTCGACCATCGAACATGCTGGAAGAAAAAAGGACTCCGAGAAGAGGGCTGTTTTCATCTCGTTTGATCAGCATACCGAAGCCATCGAGAGGGTGTGCCACATCCTCACGCTTGAAGCCCAGTGTCAGGCTTGTGACCGGTGGGGATTCGATTTGAAAAATAGGTCGTAGATCGTGATGGAGCTTATCAGGTAGTCGTAAGTTGCTGAGCTTATGAGGTGGTATCGTGATAACAAGATTACGATAGTTCTGTCGCTGCTTGATGTTCTCTTGATCTTTCCATGTGATGGTCCAGCCGGTGTCGCTGGCCTCTATTGAACTGATTTGAGCGCCGAGCTTGAGTGAGTTTTGAGGGAGACCTTTGGCGATAGCTTTCGGCAAAGCGTGCATGCCGGAGCGAAATGAGACTATTTTTGATGGTTTGAGTTGGTGTGGCTTGTCGGTAGAGCCAAACTGTTGAGCGATGAGGCCGAGGATAATTGAGCGGTATTTTTGCTCCATTGCCCACAGCCGCGGAAAGGCATGTCGAACAGAGAGCGTCCCTGGGTCGCCTGCATAGATGCCGCTGACAAAAGGGGCTGCTGCACTGGCCAGCAGTTCTGATCCGAATCGACGCCTTACAAAGTCGGCAAAACTCTCCTCGCTCTGTTTTCTTTGGCGTCTAGCTATGAATGGTTCTAGCAGTAGTCTTATTTTACCTTTGAGCGTAAATAAGGGGGATTTGATCAGTGACACCGGAGTTCCTGGCATGGCAATAGTTTGGCCATTTTGAACAATGTAACGCCTGGTTGCCTCTGGGCGTGCAGGCAGTAATTCCGAAGTAGCTTCATCGTTGTCGAGGCCTGCTTGTGTTAGCAATGCAGCGATGCGCTTGTCTTTGACTAGGATGCTGTTGGGGCCGTGCTCGGCAAGATAACCATCATTGATGGTGCTCTGTATTGCTCCCCCAGGCTGATGAGACGATTCAATCAGGTCGAATGAAGCCTCGGCCCCAGAATGCTGATAAATGGAGTGAGCCACGCAGAGGCCTGTGATGCCCGCGCCAATAATGGCGGTGTCAATCGTTGAGGTCTCTGTGTGAGGAGGCATGGGACGAGATGGGGGATAATGATTTTGATTTATTTGGCGGACACCTTGACCATCTAGGGTGCCATTGAGGGAATCCCTCGTCTATTGGTCATGTGTTAGCTCGCAGCGTGTGTAGCGTAGAATGCATGTGCCATCCTCTCTGGGTTCAAAATGGTCCAAGCTAAATTCTTCGGAAGTGGGTAGGTAATGAAAGTCATCACCAATAATACTGCTCATTTCACCTCCTTGTAGGTGAGTGGCATCAATAATAATTTCAAATGATTTCAGTGATTTATCCACCAGCCCATGGCGCACACGAGGGCTTGCTTGCTCGCATCTGCCGTCGGCGCTTATTTTTAGTGATGATGATTCGTGTTGCAATGTCGTCATATTATGGTCACTTTCTGCTAAATCACAAGATTTGAGCATGACAACATCACCAACAGAAATCGTTTGTTACTTGAAGACCTACTGTGGCTGGAGCGAAGGCGTTCGAGCTATGATGCGCAAGTATGGTCTTGAGTATGAAGAAAAAGACATCATTAAAAATCCTGCGTTTCGCTGGGAAATGGAGCAGAAAAGTGGTCAACAGCTTAGTCCATGCGTGACGATCAACGGAGAAATGCTCGCTGATGTGTCAGGTGATGAGGTTGAGCAGTATTTGTTGGAGAATAATCTCGTGCAGCAAGTGAATGATGCTGCTGATGCCCCGACAGACAGTGGTTGTTTAGATCATTAGTCCATGCTTCTAGCGAAGCCTTAAGCAGTTTTTTATCTATAATAGTGTCTAGCAAAGGGTGGGTTCATGACGTAATTGGGGCCTGCATTGCTGCGGGTGTGCATGAGTATGTGGTTTGTGCCGGCGCCCGAAATCTTGGTTTAGTCGTTGCTCTTGCCGATCATGCAGAAACGGCAGAGCTGGCTGATGTTCGCCTCTTTTCACATTTTGAAGAACGTGCTGCGGGTTTTTTTGCATTGGGGCGTAGCGTTCAAACTGGTGCTCCATGTGCGGTTATCACGACCTCGGGTACTGCTGTTGCCGAGTTATTACCGGCTGTGATTGAGGCCCATTACCAAAGGCGGCCGCTGCTTGTAATCACGGCTGATCGCCCACAACATTTTCGTGGCACAGGTGCGCCGCAAGCGATTGAGCAGGTGGATTTATTTGGTGGCTATGTTGAGTCATGTGAGGATTTTGGCTGGCAGGATGAATTGACGATTTTACAAGGTTGGAGTGGTTCAGCTCCATGGCAGCTCAATCTATGCTTGGATGATTTTGGGAGTTTGAATGAGGGTGATTTAGCGCGTCAACTGAAGTGTTCAAAGGTTCGCCTAGGGGATATTGGTGAGCCAATGGCTAATGTCGATATGCTTCCAGCGCTGCAATGTATCAAGGATGGCTGGCAAGGGTTGGTGATCATACTTGGAGGTCTTGAAGCGATTGACCGTGAAGAGGTTTGGCATTTTCTTAAAGAGCTTGGAGCTCCCGTTCTTGCGGATAGCACAAGTGGGTTACGCGAAATGCTCGGTGCACTAGCCCTTGTCGATGGAGATCGGCTACTTAAGCAAAAGCCGCCTGCTCATGTTTTACGTATTGGTGAAGTGCCAACAGGTAGGTTTTGGCGAGATCTTGAAAATTTACCACAAGTCAACGTGGTATCGATCAGTCGAACTGGCTTTGCGGGCTTGGCAAGACCAAGTAGGGTGATCACGGGGGATATCTCGCGATGCATAAGAGCTTTGGGTGAGGTGATGCATCTCGGTGATGCAATGGATTATCTAAAGGCCAATGCCAGCAAGCAGGGGCGCGTCTCGGAGCTCTTGGAATCTTTGCCAGAGAGTGAGCCAGGTATGATACGCACTTTGTCAGTAATGGCTACCATGGGAAATAGTCTCTATCTCGGTAACAGCTTACCCATTAGAGAATGGAACGATTTTGCCCAGCGCGAGGTGCCTTATGAGTCAGTTCGTGCTAATCGCGGTGCCAATGGTATTGATGGGCAGATTGCAACTTGGCTTGGAGCTAGTGCTGATGAACAAGATGCGTGGGGCGTTTTCGGTGACCTCACTGCACTATATGATTTGGCAGCGCCGGCACTTCTTGGTCAGGTAGAGTGTCGAGGGCGCATGTTAGTGGTGATTAATAATGGTGGAGGTAAAATCTTTGAGCGTTTGCCGGTAATGAAGCAGGTGCAGGATAGGGTATCTCAGATTATTACTAATTCACACGAGTATACGTTTCAGCCATTAGCGGCGATGTGGGATATGCATTACACCAGAGTGCTTGGCATGGAGGGCTTTGATGTAGAGCCACAGGACAAGACGACTCTTGTCGAGGTTGTCCCTAATGCTCGCCAAACTGCCATGTTTTGGGATAAGTTCACTCAGATCTAGGGAAGTTCAATGTTGTCAATAAGCCTAATCGGCCCATAAAAGACAGCAGTAGCCATGACAGCAGGGCGGGAGAGCCTAGTGATAGGCTCTAAAGTTTCTTGATCGAGCAGCTCGAGGTAGTCAATTTTTGTATCAAGTTCGGAAGCTTTCATGATGTTCTTTGCTATGGTTATTAGCTCAGCAGCGCATTTTTCACCGTGTTGATAAGCGGTTTGTGCTGCCAGCATGGCGCTCC
>JBNABE010000153.1:0-4351 GCA_049631945.1 Akkermansiaceae bacterium | reverse complement strand
ATAAGTTCGACCCTAAATACCCCCTCGCCACACATCTTTTTTGGCTCTTCAATCAGAATACACTCAGCACCAGCGATCGCAAAGGTGGCAAGAACCATGACATACTTCTCGGTTTAGATACCGAGCAAGCTCTTGGCTCTATTATAATCGGCTATGGACTCGAGCCATTTTTAGCTCGCTCGGCACTCGATGACGTGCTTTATGTAGCGCAACAAGCACTGAGTAATGGTCATTATAGCGATGCCATCTTAATAATCATTAATGAGCTGGCCCAGCTAATGGAAACTTCATGCAAAAAGCTTGTAGACGTTCTCGACCTCTCAGAAAATAAGACATCTCAACCCATCGAATACTAAATTACACACCTACCAACACTATGAGCTACGAAACGTACAAATTGATCCACTTCGCCGGAATTTTCACTTTGTTTTTTGCATTTGGATCACTCTTCAAAGGAGACAAAACTACAAAAGGAGCTGTGATTGGACATGGCATCGGCTTGTTGCTCATCTTACTAGGAGGCTTTGGCATGCAGGCTAAAATGAAAGACGCCTATCTAGCTGTCTACGGCTCTGGATTCCCTACATGGCTAATCATCAAAATTGTTATTTGGCTCGCACTCGGTGGTAGTATCGTACTCGCGAAACGAAAGATCATTAAAGGTTTAGCTGCTTGGATCATCATTATTGCTCTCGGCATGGCCAGCGCATATCTAGCCCTCAAAAAGCCAGCCATGGGCAACAAACCTGCGGCAGCAGCTGTAGAATAATCTCGCCAGCAGCATTGTTTCGTCATGAAACATGTCGAAACCCTCACCCTGCCCCATGATTTCGGTGAATTCAGCGAAATCATTGATGCTCGGTCCCCCTCCGAGTACGCAGAAGACCACTTACCAGGCGCAGTCAATCTCCCCGTTCTTAATGATGAAGAGCGGGTCCAAGTTGGAACGATTTATAAGAAAAACCCATTTGAAGCCCGTCGCCTCGGCGCGGCAATCATATCCTATAATGCCTCTCGGCACCTCCGAGAACACCTCGCAAACAAGGATAAAACATACGCCCCCTTGCTCTACTGTTGGCGTGGCGGAATGCGCTCAAACTCTCTAGCCCACATTCTTCGATCCGTGGGATGGAGGGCTCGCTTATTAGACGGCGGCTACAAAGCATTTAGATCATTTGTTAGCATCGACACCGAACGTATCTTATCAAATGCGGACTTTCAGCTTTCTATTTTAGCAGGTCCAACCGGCGTAGCCAAAACGCGCATTCTACACACGCTCCGTAACAAGGGCGCTCAAGTTATTGATCTCGAAGGCCTAGCCAACCACCGCGGATCGGTTCTTGGCCTGGAGCCTAACACGCAACAACCCAGCCAAAAGCATTTTGAAACCCGTTTATGGCATAGCTTATCTGAAATCGACAGTTCTCGACCTATTTTCATTGAAGCCGAGAGTAATCGCATCGGCACCCTTCATTGCCCACCATCACTTTGGAAAAAGCTGGGAGCAGGTCAGGTTTTCAACATCAAGCTCCCCCTGTCCCAACGGGCAACCTTTCTTCTAGACGATTATCCTCATTTCACCGAAGATCCAGAACAACTCAAATCACTCTTAAACCGCCTCGTCAAACTGAGAGGCAAAGAGCAGGTTGCGCAGTGGCACGCTCTCATCGACGACCAACAATGGACGAGCTTTGTTGAGTCCGTATTAAGCGATCACTACGATCTGGTTTATCGCCGCGCTGGTGATGATAAGTCAAATTACTCCAGCCCACAAGAAAACATAACTATGGAGGACTTTACTGCACCCTCACTAGAACAGGCTTGCGATACATTGATCCGCCGTGCAAGACGCTCATAACCATCTACAAGATTCGCGTTTCGATGATATTCGTGATAACGTCATCGGAACCATGCTTACGCAAGGTATCACTCGATGCGTCGTCAACGGCACATCAGCAAAAGACTGGCCTCAAACAGCCCATCTTGCACGAACCTACCCCGATTTGATTATCCCCTCGTTCGGGCTTCACCCATGGCAGGAACCTACTGCTCATTGGCTTGGTCAACTCACTACCTACTTGGACACGATTCCTCATGCTTGTGTTGGCGAATGCGGTCTCGATCGCTGGATCAAGAACTACAATACAAAGATCCAACAAGATATCTTCTTGGCCCAACTACAGCTCGCCACGCAACGCAACCTCCCCATAAGCATTCATTGTCTCAAGGCATGGGGGCTTATGCTCGAACTGCTGGAATCTCACGCGCTACCCGATCGCGGTTTTCTTCTGCATTCCTATTCCGGATCCTCGGAGCTTGTTCCGAGGTTCGCAGCGCTCGGGGCTTATTTTTCTTTTTCGGGATATTTTCTTCATCATCGCAAAGAAAGTGTTAGGCACATCTTCAAAAGGATACCTCCAGATCGCCTCATGATCGAAACAGATGCTCCTGATATGCTACCACCAGATACATCTATTAAATTCCCTTTGCATAACGGACTTAACCACCCCGCAAACATCATTAATATTAAAGCCGAAGCTTCCAAATTTTTAGACACAACTCAAACCGGCGAGAACTTCGAACAATTTTTCGAGCACGGCTTTTAAGCAGCCCAAAAAACGAGCTGAACAATATGTTGCCTACCACTCAGATGGATTCATCTCAGGGTATTTGAAAACGAAGCCATTTTGTAGCAATCTGCGCGGCACAACCCAATTACTCTTTAGGATAAGCTCCGGTTCGGTGCGCAGAGCAAAAGCTCCTATTCTAGCCATCCAACTCGTTGCGGGCAGACCAAATGGCCGCTTGGCCAGCCTTCGAAACCGATTCATCATATCTTTATTGGTCAGGGGATCCGGTGCAGTCACGTTAATAACACCTCTAATATCATTGTGATTTACCAGCCACTCCACGGCCCTGCAGTAATCATCGACATGCACCCAGCTCACCATTTGGCTGCCACCACCAACCGCTCCCCCAAGAAACAACTTTGATAGCTTCAAAAGATAGTCATATACTGTTCCTTTTTCTTTGGCCATGACAAGTGAAGTGCGTAGAGCAATTCTACGCACCTCCATGGGTATCCTTGCATTCATCATCGCCCCTTCCCAGGCTTTCGCCACATGAACAAAGAACCCCTCACCGAGTTTCATACCCTCACCCTGCGGACTCTTTTCAGCATCCGCGTAGACGGATGCCGTACTAGCATTAAGCCAAACTTCAGGTGGGTGAGAACAACGTGCTATTGCTTCGCCTAGTGCTGTGGTGCTATTCACACGTGAGTCAATAATCTGCTTCTTATTAGATTTGTTGTGTCTGCAGTTGATAGATCTTCCTGCTAAATTGATAAGAGCATCAGATCCATTCAACTCGGAAAGCCATTCACCAACAGTTTCACCATCCCAAAGCACGAATCTACAATCTGCATGTAACCCTTGCTCGCGCCTAGCTAGACCTACTACGTTCCAGCCAGCAGCATGAAAGTGACGAGTTAAATGTCGGCCCAAACAACCATTAGCACCTGCAATAATCAACTTCCTCATTTTCTGTATTGAGTGATCAGTTACTGAATGACATACGCCAACTTGAGAATTTCTAAATGATACCGTCCGGTATTCCTGCCATAATTGTCATGACATCATCCGAATCATCTACTTTACAATTAGGAAGAGTCACCCTCGCTAGCTCTGTGATTATTTCGTCATCGTTGGCAATTGAGAACAGTCTCCATAGTTCATCCTCATTTTCAGCTGCTAAATGGCAAACTTTTTTGGCAACCGTGCTGAGTGTTGGGGAGGTTAGCCTTTCTCCAATGGCGCCATAGTTGAGACACCCAAGCATACATTGCACCCAAGCTGCATCACCACGATACACACCTCCGCTGTCATTACGAACTGCCAGCGTTCGCTCGGATTCGCCAGCGGACAAGCTTCGGAACCATTCTTCAGCACGGGCAGACTGATAATTAACAAGATTGATATCACATACATGTGGCTGAAGGCTGAGCCAGCTTATGAATGATGAGCAAACAGCACATCTGTCGTCATAATAAACGTCTAAAGATTTGTTATATTGAGTGATTTTCATGTCTATGAACTTTGTGTGTTATTGGGCTGTTTCGATGAGAGACTAACTTAAAAATTTAGCAGCTAATTTCATGGCGGGACCGTAAGACAAGCCATCTACTTTGCTACCGATGTTACGGGCAAAACTGACAAAGTGCTCAAGCTCCTTTACTTGATTGCGAAATACTTCCGCCTCCGCCCCCTCCAAACTCTGTGTTTCTTCTTGGCAGCTTCTAAGTAATTCAAGTGCTGGGTCTATTTCACGTCGCTGACGCTCCCTCAGAATA
>JBNABE010000152.1:0-4496 GCA_049631945.1 Akkermansiaceae bacterium | reverse complement strand
GGCTTGAACGTCCCTTTGTAGGTAGGGCAATAAAAAGTGAAGAGCTCATAGAATCCGTAACCGACACGTTTGAAGGCGCGTCGATATCCGTCCATCAAGCCATATGTCCAGCCAGCATTTGCGCCGTATTGTTCTGTCTTGCGCACCATCTGCTCGGGAACTTCGGCAAAACCGTGAATGATGTTACTGAGAGCGCGACCAAGCTTGCGTGTCGATGTGTAGGTGGATCCGGGAGGTGCTTGAATATCAGCCATCACACCTGATGTGGTGATAAGAAGAGCTGTAAGGATGCAAAACGAACGTTTCATGATTAATCTATAATGCCCGTGTTTTTATGATCATGCAATCTGAAAATGCCTTTTTTATAACTGTGCTAATGCACTTGGTTTCAATCAGCCGGTGGGACTTCCAGTCTTTTTTCTATTTCACGAATGGCGCGTTCTGAATAGTCAATAATTCGGTCATTATTATCCTTAGTGTATGGAGTTAGCAATTGGATAGCCCAGTTGTAGTTCTGCATAGCCAGTCCACCAATGAGGTAATTTTTCTCAGCATCGGTCTTTGCAGTGGCATTGAGCTCTGTCCATATCTTTTCGAGTGTTTCTGAATCTCGTTCTGGTCCATTTCGGAGTATTTGATCGATGGTTTTGTATGCGTTTTTGCGCATCATTTTGTTTTTTGGCTCTTCAAGAAACTCGATTAGGGTGCTTATGTGATCATCATTACTTAGCTTCCCAATCGCGGAGAGTGCGGCATTTTGGTATACAGGGTTGCCTGAATGTAGGGCATCATCAAGTGCATCAAGAGCAAGCTCACTACTGGTCGATCCTAGTATGCGTAACATGGTTAATTTGATGTTTTCATCATCACTAGATTGATAGGCCTGAAAAAGGTCGCCGGCGTAAGTTGATTTTTTGGATGAGCTACTGATGATTGATTTTAGAGTATCCTCAGCAGATCGCCTCACGTCTGCAGATTTTGAATTCTTCACCAAAATAAGTAAATCTTTGATGTGCTCGTCAGCTTTTGGATCACCTGAAGATGATCGCATTGCAGTAATGGCTGCAGCTGCGGAGTCATCCTCTTTGCTTTGCTTGGCGTAATCAATGAGCGGCTTTAGATGGTTGGGGTTAGCATGGTGTGAGATCACATCTTGCAGTAGCCCTTTACGTATGTTGGAGGGACACTTTGCCTTGAGGGTGTGATTGAGTATGCGGGTGGAGATATCATAATCTCCCTCTGCTTTTGCATGACGAAGTACCAGCAAGATAAGCGGCTTTTGCTTGTTTTCTTGCATGCTAGTAGCCTCGTTGAGGATTCGTTTGAGCTCTTGCTCAGTCAGTTGGATTCCATCGGTTGCAAGTTTATTATAGCCGTCGTCATCTTTCTCATCATTGAGTAGCTGGGCCTCTTGCATGACTTCATTGTAAAGGTTGTCTAATTTACGTTTTTCCAAGTAAGCTCGACCAACGACGGCGGTCGTCACGATTACCGCGATAAGCATGCTGATCAGGGCCCACTTGGCACCATTAGACATGGTTTTTTTTGCACTTTCCATGCCAAGTGCTGAGTCGGAGCCAATGGTGGGCTCGCTGTGACTTTTCACAGTAGCTTGAGTTAAGGGCTGAGCCTTGATCTTTGCTGATGTAGCGCCTTGAGTGTGAGGGTCTGTTGGCTTAAGCTGAGGGATCGAAGTGTTTGAGGTAGTTGAGCTCAACTCAGATGGTGCATTGAGTTGAACGGTCGCAGGAGCTGCAGCCATTTTGACGGTTGGCTCGATTGCGGCCATCTTGACGGTGGGGAGTGCTTGTGCAACTGGTGTGGTATTATTAGCCGTGACCAATTTGGCTGTGGGAACCGTAATCTCTGGCAGGCTAGCAGTTGCAGGCTGGTTTTCCATTGCCATGAATTGCTCCAGTGCCTCGCGCGCGCTGGATGGTCTGTGATCCATTTGGCGCTCTAGATGCCACATGATCCAATCAGCGCCCCATTGGGGAATATCCTCTCTTACTTCTCGAATTGGTATCACATGATGTTGCAGATGACTCACCATAACTTCGGCTGCGCTCTCGCCATCAAACGGATGTTTGCCAGTAAGTGCATAGTAGAAGAGGCAGCCGAGAGCGTATAAATCAGTACGTTGGTCCAGGGGAGTGCGCTCGAATTGCTCTGGGGCCATAAAGAAAATAGAGCCAAACACAGCATCACCATGGTCGATGGTTTGCAGTGATGGTGAAGCCGAAAACTTGGCCAAACCAAAGTCTACGATTTTCACCTGGAACTTTCCTGAGGGCAGCCAGCAAATCATTAAGTTGCTTGGTTTTAGGTCGCGATGAATGAGGTTTAAATTTTGAGCTGCTGCAAGTGCTTCCTCAGATTGAATGATGATTTCACGTAGATCTTCCCAGGTGAGTGTGTTTTCCTCGACCATTTCATCGAGTGTGCGCCCATTGATGAGCTCCATTACGACATAGGGGCCATCATCATCGATTCCAGCATCATAAATGGTGACAATGTTTGGATGTTGCATCGATGAGAGCGCAGTGGCCTCTTTGAGTAGGTTTTTGGTCGCCTCTTCTTGATCTTCGTGGCCGCCATCTGCCAAGACGCGCTTAATCGCTACCTCCCTGTTGAGTTGAGTGTCAAAAGCTCGATAAACAGAGCCAACCCCACCTTGCCCAATTTTGCCTCTGATTTCGTATCGCTCTTTACTCATGAATAACAATGTAGATTAGAGGGTAATTTTCGGTAAAACCAGCACCGGTGCAATCATCAATTTCAGGAATCAAATAAATGAGTGAGGAAAGCTCATTGTATGCATGTGTCATGGAGCGAAGTTTCAGTTGCGTATCAAATCGAGCTATTGAATATTATTTGCGTGAGCGACGATAAAGATAAAGATTTCCCTGATCCAGATGAGCTACAGAAGATGCTTAAGGAGATGATAGGTAAAATAGGAGGGGGTGCTACAGTCATGATGCCAGGGTTTGGCGAGCAAGGTATCAAATCGGATCCCTCTGACGGCGAGATGAACGCCAAGGAAATTAAGCGTGCTGATGAGGTTTTTGATTTTAATTACATACCTCGTGATATCAAAGAACATCTTGATCGCTTTGTAATCCGTCAAGATGAGGCAAAGAAAGCGCTCTCAATTGCGGTATGTGACCATTACAATCATGCAAAATACATGCGGTCGTATGAGCTAGAGCATGGGAAAACACCTGACGGTATTGAATATCAAAAACAAAATGTCATTGTCGTAGGCCCTACTGGAGTAGGCAAAACTTATCTTGTGAAACACATCGCAGAATTGATGGGTGTTCCTTTCGTCAAAGCAGATGCTACCAAGTTTTCGGAGACAGGTTACGTGGGTGGGGATGTAGACGACCTCGTTCGTGAATTAGTGCAAAAAGCAGACGGAGATATAGACTTGGCTGAGTATGGCATTATCTACATCGATGAGATTGATAAGTTGGCAGGTAGCGGGTCGAACATGGGCAGAGATGTAAGTGGTCGCGGTGTGCAGACCACTCTTCTGAAGTTGATGGAGGAGACACAAGTGGCGGCGAGAAACCCTAATGATATGAAAAGTCAGATGATGGCGATGATGGATATGCAAAATGGACGTGACGGGGGTAAGGATACCATCAACACACGTCATATTCTATTTATCGTCAGTGGTGCATTCTCGGGACTGGAGAAGGTAGTTAAAAAGCGTCTGAGGTCTGGGCAAATCGGATTTGGTGCTGACACTATTGATCATCCACTTGACGAGGAGTTGTTTGGCGAGGTCAATACTCAAGACTTCATCGATTATGGCTTTGAGGCAGAGTTTATTGGCAGGTTGCCAGTGCGTGTGGTCTGCGAGAAATTGGAGGCAAAGGATTTTGTCAATATCATGCAAAATTCTGAAGGCAGTTTGTTGCGCCAATATGAGCGTGAATTTGCTGCTTATGGCATCCAGGCAAAATTCGATCATTCTGCGATCGAAGGCATAGCCCTGCGTGCAGAGTCAGAAAATACCGGAGCTCGAGCCCTCATGACTGTGTGTGAGAGTCTGCTACGTGATTTTAAATATGAGCTTCCCGGAACCGCGGTCAGTGAGCTTGTTATTGATGCAGACCTTATCGAAAAGCATGAAGAGGTATTGGCTAAGTATCGAGAAATAGGCAAGCGGGTCAACGTAGCCAAAACAAAAGAGGAGCTGGCTGTTTATTGCCGAGATTTTTATGAGCAACATCGCATTAAAATCTCATTCACCGATAAGGCCATTGGCCTACTGGGCGAAGAGGCTGTCACTCATGGACGCAGTGCTCTCCAGATATGTCAGCAACGCTTCAAGGATTACCAATTTGGTCTCAATCTCATTCAGAAGAATATTGGTAAAGACAATTTTGAGCTGGGTGTTGAGGCGGTTGATGATGCCGATGCGTTTTTGAGTGAGTGCATTGTGCAATCATACAAGGATGTTGCGGGGAAATCTGGTGATGGCGATG
>JBNABE010000151.1:0-4508 GCA_049631945.1 Akkermansiaceae bacterium | reverse complement strand
AGTTTGTGGCATGTGATGCGCTTGTTAAGCTCTAATGCGCTGGGTGTCTCAAAAGTGTAGGAGACTTGCGTCCCCATGTTCGCCATGTAGATAGCCTCCGGCCAGTCTTCTGGAAAATCGGCCTCCGGCTTGTGAAAAATCCACCCAGGCTCACGCACAGCATGATCGTCAATGAGTGAGCTTGGCTCAGGCCCGATCTCAACAGAAGCGGCCTTCAGAATAGCGTCTGCCACACTGGAAAATTCACACTTCTGAATTTCATAGAGGTAAAAACCCGTGCTCTCCCAGTCCTCATGTAGTGATAGAAACACATCCGGCACGGGCTGCTTTTCGAGCCAACGTACATGCCCGGCGACTTCAGCACTAGATCGGCGCAGGTAGTCTCTATTCAAATCCAAGCCCTGTTTATTTTCCCGGCTACCAGCACTCATCCCCGTTGGATTCATCAAAGGGCAAAGCATCCACTCGACTTCGAATGCAAACACACCTTCCTTGAGAAGCTCAAAAAGAGCCAAGGGGCCAGCCGGCTCATCGCCATGCATCCCTGAGGAAACATAGACTCTGGGGGCACCCGCAACATGCCTCACATAGGCCGGAATTTCATGACCATCAACCTCAGCGAGCACCGTGTGAGAAAACCCAGCTTGCACGGCAACGCGAGAGAATTCTTCGAGATAGTCTGCTACATTGATTTGCACAGCAGAACCATAATACACACACTTGAAACTTGAAACTTGAAACTTCAGCTATCACATTCCGGCCCATGAACGTTCTCGTCATCGGAGGCGCAGGTTACATAGGCAGTCACTGCGTTAGACAACTCCAAGCTGCTGGCCACACCCCCTTCGTGCTCGATAATTTGGTCTACGGGCACCGTGCTGCTGTCGCCGATGATATCCCCTTCTTCAACGAAGATCTCGGTAATCGTAATGCGGTCGCTAAAATTCTCACAGAGAACCAGATCGAAGTCGTAATGCACTTTGCCGCCTTCATCAATGTTGGGGAATCAGTCAATACACCTCTCAAATATTACGAGAATAACGTTGGCAACACCATCCAACTCCTCCTTGCGATGACCGACGCTGGTGTGAAAAAATTTGTTTTCTCCTCTACCTGCGCCACCTACGGCGAGCCCGACACGCTCCCACTAATCGAAGACCTACCTCAAGCACCGATCAACCCATACGGAGCTACCAAGCTGCATGTTGAGCATATCCTCCAAGATCTCGCTCGCTCAGGTGAGATCTCCTCCGCCGTCTTTCGTTACTTCAATGCTTCAGGAGCTGCCGCAGATGGCACTATTGGAGAAGATCACAGCCCCGAATCACACCTTATCCCTCTTGCCATCTTTGCTGCTACCGGCCAGCGAGGTGCCCTCAAAATCTTTGGAACTGACTACCCAACACCCGACGGCACCTGCCTACGGGATTACATCCACGTCGATGACCTCTCCCGTGCTCACATTGCCGTTTTTGATCGCTTGGAGGAGCCGAACACCTTTGTTCATTATAACCTAGGCACCGGCAAACCAACCTCCGTGCGTGAGATCCTCGATGCCGTTGAGCGCGTCACGGGACTACCCGTGCCAGCAGAAGAAGATGCGCGGCGACCTGGAGACCCCCCATCACTCTATGCCGATAACACCAAAGCTCGCACAGAGCTGAACTGGAATCCCGAGCACATGGATATCGAGTCCACCATTACCAGTGCTTGGAAATGGCACCAGTCCCACCCACATGGCTACCATCAAGAATAACTCAGCCTTCTTGACGCGCAAACTACGCAGTGTATCACCACATATGCTGTCGACAAATGAACATCTTATTTCTACCCTTTCATAATGTCCAAGGATCTCCATTACTGCCAAGACTACTTCTCCTACACGCGTCGTAAGTCGCGCGAAATCATGGTGGGCGACGTAGGTGTGGGGGGTGACAACCCAATCCGCGTGCAATCTATGATTACCTCGGATACACGTGACACAGAGGCATGCGTTCAACAAGTGCTCGATCTTGCGGCAGCAGGGTGTGAGATTGCGAGGATCACCGCACAGACCAAAAAATACGCCGCCAATCTGGAAAACATTCGTGACGGCGTGCGCGCCGCGGGTTGCAACATTCCACTGGTTGCAGATATTCACTTTAAACCTGATGCTGCTTTTGAAGCTGCTAAATGGGTGGAAAAAATCCGCGTCAACCCAGGGAACTACGCCGATAAGAAAAAATTCGAAATCCGCGAATATTCTGACGAGCAGTATGCCGATGAGCTAGAGAGAATTCGTCAAGACTTCGCCCCTCTCGTGGAACTCTGTAAAGAGCTCGGCCGCGCCATGCGCATTGGAACCAACCATGGATCACTGTCAGACCGTATCATGAATCGCTACGGCGACACGCCACTCGGCATGGTCG
The DNA here is from genome assembly GCA_049631945.1 of Akkermansiaceae bacterium. Taxonomy (GTDB): domain Bacteria; phylum Verrucomicrobiota; class Verrucomicrobiia; order Verrucomicrobiales; family Akkermansiaceae; genus Oceaniferula. The sequence continues at coordinate 2,100 of JBNABE010000151.1, read as the reverse complement.
AGAGCGCCCTCGAGTTCGCCCGCATCGCCCGCGATCACGATTACCATAATTTCTGTTTCTCGATGAAAGCCTCCAATCCGAAAGTCATGATCGAAGCTTATCGCCTACTGGTGGCGCGCCTCGACCAAGAAGGAGCTGACTGGAACTACCCTATCCACCTTGGAGTTACCGAAGCGGGTGATGGTGAAGACGGCCGCATTAAGTCCGCTATTGGCATCGGCTCCCTGTTAGCTGATGGCGTAGGTGACACGATACGTGTCTCACTCACTGAAGATGCCGTGCACGAGATTCCGGTTGCCCAAGCACTGGTTGCCAGCATTCATAACTCTCACCTCAGCAATGATCCTGCAGGTGCTCAGCGAGGCACACTATCCTATAATCCCTTCACATACGAGCGCCGTCACACCCATGAGCTAGAAGTCAACGGTCACAAGCTTGGCGCTAGCAATACCATACGCGTGTTTACCTCACGCCAAAAATGGGATGCGCTTGCACACAAGATAGACAAGCTAGGAGACTTCACTCCTGAGGCAGTTGCTGAAGACGCTAAGCTGATCGAGCTTGACCCGTGGGACACCGCATCTATTCAGGAAGTCAATGCGATTCAAGAGCCTCAGCTGGTCACTGTCAAAAATGGCTGCCATCCTGAAACCGAAGGTGCTGCCGTCATCCACGCCTTCCGTTTACTCGCCTCAAAACTCTCGGCCCATCACCCCATTCTACTTAAGGACACACTAGAACCAAGTAATGATCCAAATAAAGACTTCCTCGACACTTTATTAGTTGCGTCTCGCAACATTGGCTCACTTCTCTGCGACGGTATCGGGGATGCCATTCTTATCCAAGGAGAGGAAGCTCCTGGCCAATCTCTCCGCCTCGCCTACAACATTCTCCAAGCTGCAGGCTCACGTATCTTCAAGACCGATTACGTCGCTTGCCCATCCTGCGGACGAACACTCTTCAACCTCCAAGACACCACCCAAAAGATACGTGCAGCAACTGGGCATCTCAAAGGCGTTCGCATTGCCATCATGGGTTGCATCGTTAATGGCCCTGGCGAAATGGCGGATGCAGACTTTGGTTACGTTGGTGGCGCTCCTGGCAAGATCAACCTTTATGTCGGCAAGCAAGCCGTCAAATTCAACATCCCAGAGGCAGAGGCAGTAGAACGCCTCATCGATCTGATACGAGAACACGACAAATGGATTGATGCGCCTGTGGCTAGCTAAGCAACAGTTCAATCCCCCCTACAGCTCCAGCTGCTCAATCGCGCGCCAGACATCCCGCGCCGATCCCTCCTCCGTGCGGATAAATAATTCCTGCAGACCCTTGGAGCTCTGCGTCACCGCCTTCAATCCACCTTGCACCTCACGCTGTACCCGCACTTGCCCCGTTTTACCGCCCTTACCCAGAGACTTCCCCCCGTACGATCTGCCGATGATCACGCCTACCACCCCAGATAGCGCCTCGATTTTGCTCATCGCACGCAGACATTCCTTGGATGAACTTTGATGACGACCTCGGGATGGCATAGCTTTAGCGTTAATGACATTATACCTCGGCACTCAGCAAATCAATGATGCGTTGCTTTGGCCGACCAACGATCGCCTTTTCGTCACAAACAACAATTGGGCGCTGAAGTAGTTGCTTATGCTTGACTAGAATTTCAATCACCGCCTCTGGATTGTCGACAAAGCCCTCAGGTATCAGCTCAAGCTTCTTAAACTTTGAATCCTTCCTCACCAAATCCTCAACTGGATCTTCTAACACACTGATGATTTTTTCCAAATCCTCACGACTGGGAGGATTCTTGATGTAAAGAATCACTTCATGTTCAACGCCCAAATCCTCGGCGACCGCCAAGGCATTTTTAGAGGAACCTCAATGTGGGTTATGATAGATGATTACCTTTGCCATAGCTCTGTCAAAACATGAAGCCCCACAAATTTCAAAGCTAAAAATTTCCCTCCCTGTGAGCATCTTAAGTGGCAAACACACCCAAAAACCTCATAAAAAACCTCATTGATGACTTCTCCACACCGGCATTATTGATTATTCTCCCAGCATGGCTGCCAACATAAACCCAACATCACCCGAGCA
>JBNABE010000150.1:0-4557 GCA_049631945.1 Akkermansiaceae bacterium | reverse complement strand
ACGCAGGCCCCAGATTATTGTCTAATTGATGGGCTACCGGTGTCAGGTTTTCCTATTTCTTCCGAGGGTATCATTAAAGGTGATGGTAAAAGCCTATCAATTGCCGCAGCGAGCATTATTGCCAAGGTTAGCAGGGATCGCGTTATGCTTCAATATGCGGAGAAGTATCCAGAGTACGGTTTTGAGAAGCACAAAGGCTATGGAACTAGCTTACACTTAGACGCGCTCAAAAAGCACGGTCCGTGCCCAGTTCACCGCAAAAGTTTTGCTCCAGTGGCACGGCTTTTGGATTCGCTCTAACCGATAAATTCAGTTATATAGAATTAAGGTCTTATTAAATGAATACAAACGCAAGTATTTTGCGGTAAGTATTGACATGCATACTGATGCAAATTACTTGCGTTAAATGCCTGTTAATTCCTTGCCGAAAACGTTTATCGAAAACTATTTTTTTCGGGATCTTGCTGAAGGTATGCAGCAACAAATGTATTTCTGGGGTCAAGATGTCTTGCGTGCTGAGGGTAATTTTTTAGTTCGAGAAGGTTTCGAGCGAAGTCGCTCTGAAGGGTTAAAGGGCACAAGCTGCTATCGTCTGGCGTGGCAGAATGGACATATTGAGTTGTATGGAGCATGTGCTGGTTGGTATGGCGGCGGTCGAGGATTTACCTTCATTCGTCCAAGAAAACGTTGTGTAATATGGCTTTCTGACCAACTCACGCCTGTTCCAGGAGCGTGGCGTAATGACTTAATTAGTAAAGCCACCACAAAGCATGAACTTTATGAGGCCTCTTTGCCTTTTCTTGATTGGCTGATTTCTTATGAGAAGGCGGTGACAACTCGCTATGGTAGTGCATATCGGTTGATGAATTACAGAGACTACAAAAAAGTGCCTAAAACTAAGGCATGGGTCACGCCAGAAGCCGCCCTACAATGGTTTCAGTGCTTTAGAGAAAGTCCTGAGCAACTTGTGCGCCCCAAAAAAATAACCCAACTATATTATGATTAATTCGTCTTCAAAAGAGGTTCAATTCTTGTCGCCGTTGTTAGAAGTTCGCCCAATGCTAATGCTTACCGGCTTTCTCGGTGCAGGAAAGACGACACTGTTGCGTGACATTCTGGATCACCTAGCAAGCCGAGAGCACCTCGCTGATGTAATTATCAATGATCACGAAAATGCTTATATTGATAGAGAGACATTAAAAAATCATGCTGCTGATGTAGTGGCCCTCACAGGTTCGTGTGTCTGTTGTGAGGGGCATCATGACCTCGTAGACATGATCCTGAAAGCATCTAAAAGTCGACATGATGTTCTACTGATTGAGCTTAACGGAACAGCCGATCCAGTTCCTTTACTGGAATCTTTTACTCTGCTGGAGTCAAAGTTTTGTCTCCGTCCGCGCTGGCAGGTTTGTGTCGTCGACTCCCGTTATTTTCGAAAACGCAAGCGCTTCAATGACTTGGAAAGCCTTCAGCTCGAAACGGCTAGTCATTATTATATTTCACGGAGTTCTGAACTAACAGAGGCAGAAGAAATACAACTTAAAGAGAGTATTAAGGCAATTAATTCTCGAGCAACTCTTGCCACGGCATCAATGCTTGCAGACGATCTGAGTAAGGCTATTCGAAACAACTTACGTCATGCTTTCGATCATAAATCACTGAATATGGATCAGCCGAGATCGCAAAATTTCAATCTCACCCCCTTACCTAGCAAGCGGCATGATAATCGGCATAAAATTGCTCATGAGTTTACTGGCTGTAGTATCATTTTTCCTAATCCTATTGAGCCATCACGTGTTACGACTTGGTTAGAAAAACTTCCAGCATCCGTGATTCGAGCAAAGGCCTTGGTGGCTCTTAGTAAGGGGGCAACTCATCGCTATCTCTACGAACGTGTTGGGCAAGTCATCTCACCCGACCCAATTAGCGTTCGTGCTGTTGAAAAGGTCCCATGCTCAGGTATTTTTATTGGTGCAGACATAGATCCCGAGGAAATCTTATGGATCACGCAGGCGCATTTGGATTCAGATTGTCATTTCCCACGGGTCTAAACACTCAAAACCATTGTATCTGAATAACTATAGTAATTCAAAATACACCATTAATAATGAAGTTCGAGATCTCTGGCCTTCGTGCCACGCAGGTTGTGCTGGCTAGCAAGTTTCCTCTCAAGGAAATTTGGGGTTTATGTGTGCGTGATACACACACTTCGTTGTGCGCTCGAACTTCGTTCTCATCTCTCCCTAAAAACGATCACCCCAACCCTCATTCTGAGAGCTGGGGTGATGGCGGACCGGGAGGGATTCGAACCCTCGATACCCTTTTGGAGTATACTCCCTTAGCAGGGGAGCGCTTTCGACCACTCAGCCACCGGTCCTTGATGGGTCGTTGTGGACGACGCGCGTAGTTGGAACATATAGACGAGGATTCGTCAAGTGGCATGGTGCATTATCTGGTATATTTTCATCCATTGCATGTCACATTTGTGCTGAGGTGTGAGTATTTATCAGTTGTTACACATTTTCGTTTTAGTAGGATATTTCCATGCATCAAAATAAGTATAGGAAAACTCGTATTATTTGCACACTGGGTCCGGCAACGGATTCGGATGAGATGCTGGAAAAGCTGATTGTTGCTGGTACGGATACATTTCGGCTGAATATGAGTCACGCCAAGCACGAGTGGGTGAGAGATGTCTGCCCGCGCATTCGGGCAATTTCAAAGCGTTTGGATAAGAATACGGGGATCTTGTGTGACCTGCAGGGGCCATCTATCCGGACTGGCGATGTGGATGGCGAGCTTGAGTTAGATGTGGGAGACATAGTTGAGTTTAGAAAAAAAGATGCTGATGCGAGCGTGAAGTTATCTACCACGGTGAACTATGAAGGTTTGATGGCAGATGTCTCGAAAGGAGACCGCCTTATTGTCGATAATGGCAATCTGTTGATGCAAGTTAAGGATACGCATGGGGATCGTATACTCTGCGAGGTCAAGACACAGGGTGCGATGGGAAGCCGCAGGCATATCAACTTGCCGGGTGTGAGGCTAAGCCTACCCGCGCTCACAACTAAAGATCATCAGGATCTGGCTGTGGCATGTGACTGTGGTGTGGACTTTATTGCTGGTTCATTTGTCCGCGATGCAGATCATGTAAGAGAGCTAAGGCGGGCCATGCAAGAGCGCGGGGGAGATGCGCATATTATTGCTAAGATCGAAGATCAGGAGGCTGTGAGGAATATCGACAGTATTATCGAGGAGGCAAATTTAATCATGGTGGCGCGTGGTGATCTTGGAATTGAGGTGAATATTGAGGAGTTGCCTATTATCCAACGCAAAATAGTTAAGCGCTGTATGGAGTTAGGGACACGGGTAATCGTCGCAACACATATGCTTGAGTCCATGTTGGTCAACCCTCTGCCAACTCGTGCGGAGGTCACAGATGTCTCCAATGCTGTGTTTGAAGAAGCGGATGCGGTGATGCTTAGCGGTGAGACCAGCGTGGGTAAATATCCAGTCGAGTGCGTTGAAATACTTAATCGTATCGCCTGCCGAATCGAGCGTAGTGGTGGGTTGGGCTATGGAAAGGAAGCTAAGTTAACTACCGAGCGGCAAAAAACTATACGTTCAGCAATTATGCTTGCAGATTCAATTGCCGGTGCGCGTATCGTTGTTTTTACTCGCCGTGGTAATATGCCGGTGCAGACTGCACTTTTGAGGCCGCATTCCAGCATTCACGCATTTGCACCTGACTACGAAACTTGCCGCAAGGTCAAGCTTGCTCGTGGCGTAATTGCCAGGCAAGTTAGTTTTGATGACGGCCCCGACATCGTGCTTAAGCGAGCCATTGGGATATTGATAAACGAAAAAGTTGTTGAGGAAGGAACACCACTGGTGGTGATCTCTGATATGGTGCAGGAGGGAAGGGTGGTAGATTCAGTCTTGCTGATTCACGCATAATTAATCGTCACCATGAGTCGTTCTCAATCGTCCGGTAATGGGGGGAGATGGTTTCTATGTATGATTGGCATTTTGTTGGTGTTGATCGCTGTTCTCTTCCAATGGCTTATGCTGCGTAGTTATTTGAAAGCCAAGGAAACTCGTGAATGGACTCCAATTGAGGCGGTGGTCATGCGCTCAAGTCTAGAGGAGCGCCATATTAGCGGTTCGCCACCCGAGGCGAGATTGTGCATTCGATATGAATATAGCTATGGTGGTGAAAATTACACATCCGGTAATATTTCTACTCGTGGCTCTAAATGGTCCAGAGAGAGAGCTGCAGTTACTGATCTTCTCACAGAGTATCCGGTCGGATCGTCTCATCTTGTGTGGGTGAATCCGACTAGTCCCGATGTTGCCATATTAAAACACGATACAAAGGCTGCCGGTTACACCTTGTGGTTTCCGGCCGTCATCATGGTAGGTGGGCTCGGGATAATTTGGGGAGCCATCAGAGGTAAGGGCTCTTAACTTCAGTCGGAGTTATTCGGTGATGACATCAGCTTTTGGTGGTTTCCTGAAGATGGGGTGGTCTTTACCGTTGCTTGGGTTGGTGAACAT
>JBNABE010000149.1:0-4580 GCA_049631945.1 Akkermansiaceae bacterium | reverse complement strand
ACGCCTGGTGAGGTTGGGGTGAGGCCAAACTTTTTCTGCATTGCGGGATTGAACATAGGGAAATCTGATATGCCTAGATCAACATACTTGTCATAGCGTCCATCTTTAATGTCTGTGAGGAAGCGCCTCACAACGGGTGTTGGTATCATGTATCCTGTGTTGTCCGCAGTGCGAAGACCTTGGAAGGCAACACCTACCACTTTGCCATCTTGCAACACAGGACCTCCCGAGTTGCCTGGGTTGATTGCAGCATCAATTTGAACGACTAAGTGTTGGTCAGATCTAGAATGGCTGTAGGTGTTGAAGTCGATTCGTGAAACGACACCGCGTGTCACAGAGATGCGGTTACCGCCGACTGGATAACCAATGACACGGACTTGGCTTTCAAGTTTGGGAACTCCTCCAATCTGAAAGTGGTGTAAGCCGATGAATGGGGTGAAATCATCTACTTCGAGTAGTGCGAGATCGCAATCGTGTGCAATATGCAGAATCTTGGCGGGGTGTTTGCGCGCAGCGCCATGCATGGTGATGAGCAAGCGTCGAGCGTTAGATACGACGTGTGCATTCGTTAGAAATAAATTGGGACCGATAAGAAAACCTGTTCCTATGCCTCCGCTGAATCGGCCAGCCTTCCATGGTTCGAGGTAGTTTGGAACCTGTGTCGCTACCTCTATGCGCACAACTGACCTGTATGTTTCCTGCGGCAGGGAGGCCGTAGAGCTCGGCTCCAGTGGGGCTAGTGGGTTTTTGGCCGTCTGCTGAGCGCCAACAATTTGATGAGACAATAGAAGAAGAGAGACTATTTTTATTGAGATTAGTCTGATCAATTTATCAATCATGCGACTAATCTAAGCTGATTTAGCATGATGAAAAGCGGTAATCGTTATGTGGGTGATTTATTAGGCTATTATTGGTTCTTTGTTTAGCGGGGCGTTGACAGCTTTCACGCATGAAGACTACTTTGGGGCATGCCATCGCAGGATGATCAAAGCCAAAAGAAGAAGCCGGTAGCAGAGACTCTGCTTGGATCTCATTTGTGTGTTGTATCTCCGAGCTGTTTTACTGAGGCATGTTTTTCCGTGCCTGCAGTGCGTGCATTGAAGCATTTCACACCTGAAAGGAGCATATCTGTTTTATGTCCGAAGTCGCAAATGCCACTATGGCGGCATGGGCTTGATGAAGTTGATCATTTAATCGATTATGAAGATAGAGCTTCAGCCAAAAAGATAGCGTCGTTGGTTGAGGGGTGTACCGAAAAGTTCGATTCGACAATTCTCTGGGAAGCTAGCAATGCGGCAAAAGCGTGTAAGATAGTTGGCATCGATCAATGTGTTGGCTATGCTAACGAAGAACTCATGCCTTTGCTCACGAATGCGATAGCTTGTGATTCTTCAGCTGGTCCCATTGAACATCGTGTCAGGCACTATTTGGGGCTGGTCAATCAACTTGGCGCTGAAGCCTTCGTGCCATCAAGCTTTGAGAAACCGCCATTACCTCCTGCGCCTGAGCAAATTGTAATCGCGATTGCGCCGTTCTCTGAGTATGGCAGTTCCTATCAGTGGCCTGCAGAGCGCTTTGTCAAGGTAGTGGAAGTGATGCAAAATCGTTATCCTCAAATTGGTTGGACGCTTTATGGTCATAGTTTGGGCGCTAATAAGAAAAGCGTGGGTTTTTTTAAAGATCTTCTTGAACAAGAGAACTTCAACCAGAGTGACACCACTGATAGTGAGGTGTTTACTGCATTGGCAAAATCTACGGCGCTTCTTGCTTGCGACGGGGAGGTGGCGCATATGGCCGCTCATGTGGGATTACCAGCTGCGGTGATTTTCGGCCCCAATGCGCCAGAGTGGAAGAGGCCCATGGGGAAACAAAGTGTTGTGATTCGTGAACACGTAGCTTGCAGTCCTTGTTTTAAGCCGAAGTGCCCAATCGACCTACGCTGTCACAATGAAGTGAGTGCTGATGCCGTAGTGCAGGCTCTCGAGTCAGTAATTGATCAGCGTCACTGACCTAGGCAGTTTAAGGCACCCTAGCTTAATCGGCAGCTCCTATTCCTCGAGCTGGATTCTAGGAAAAACCGGCTTCGGTTTGGAAAGTTCTTGGCCAATGGGTAAGATGCCCCAAGAGAGGTCTGATAGAGATAATGTGTTGAGATGCTCAGCGTTCAGCTGTGCTTGAATGCGTTCGCAGGCAGATGGGATGATCGGCTTTAGTAATACACTAGCCTGTGCCACAGCCTCGACCATATGGCTGAGCACGGTGCGTAGCTGAGCAGCTTTACTCTCATCTTTGGCAATTTCCCATGGTTTATGGTGTTCTGCATAAACATTGGTTGCTGAGATGAATTCAATCAGTGCTTCGAGAGCAAAAGAAACCTCGTAGCGATCCATGTGGTGGCGATATTTTTCCAGCAGGGTATCTAGTGAGGCTCGAAGCCGCTGACTCGTTTCATCATCATAGTCAGAAGCCATGGTGACACCACCGCAGTATCGCTTGCTCATGTTCAAAGCGCGGTTGCATAGGTTGCCCAGATTGTTAGCAAGCTCTGTGTTGAAAAGCATCACCAAACGGTCGACATCGTAATCTGAGTCGCGTCCTGTGTGGATGTCACGTACTAAGTAGTAGCGAATAGCATCTTGACCAAAGGTGTCCACGAGAGCAACAGGGTCAACAACGTTACCTAATGATTTGGACATCTTCTCAGATCCAGCGCTGCCGTCATCAGACCTCTTTTTGATATTCCACCATCCGTGACACAGTAGCGTGGGGATTTGCTCATCAGTAAAACCAATGGCATGCAACATGCACATCCAGTAAATTGAGTGAGAGGGGACGAGAATGTCTTTTCCAATGATATGAATGTTGGCTGGCCACAGCTTGTCAAAATCAGGTAGGCTACTGCCTTCAGCTTTGTTGTAACCAGCAAATGAGATGTAGTTAATGAGCGCATCAAACCAGACAAAGGTCACAAATTCTGAGTCAAAAGGCAGTTCGATACCCCAGCGTAGCCGTTCTTTTGGGCGAGAAATACAGAGGTCGGTGTCGGCAGAACGCTCAATTGCGTTGATTACGTCAGCTTTGCGAAAGTGTGGAATGACGAAGTCCTCATTTTCTTCGACGAGCTTTTTAAGCCATGGGACATGCTCGCTCAGCTTAAAGTAGTAATTCTCTTCGTCACGCTCTTCAACTTCACCCCATTCTTCACCGAATTCCCCATCTTCATTACGCTCTTTGTCTGTTAAAAACTGCTCCTGACGAATGGAATAGTGCCCAGTGTAGCGTTTTTTATAGATTTGGCCTTGGTCGTAGAGATCTTGCAGAATGCTTTGGACACACGCTTTGTGCTCAGGGTTGGTTGTTTCAGCCCATCCATCATAATCTAGCCCTAGCTTATCCCATGCATTGATAAACCCTTTGGTGACGCGTTTGACATAGGTGGCTGGGTTGACGCCATCCTTCTCTGCGGTTTGTTGCACTTTCTGGCCATGCTGATCCACACCTGTGAGGAAATATACATTCTCGCCGCGTAAGCGTTGGTAGCGGGCGATAACATCTGCGAGTACCTTTTCGTAAGCGTGACCGATGTGAGGTGCGCCATTGGTATAGTCAATGGCTGTTGTCAGGTAGAACATGACAGGAGATGTCTTAAATGATAATTGATCTTAGAAGATTTATTGATCTTCAACGGCAAGGCCTTTGACGTCTGCCTCATCGTATTGCTGGTATAACCAATTGATGAACGTAATCATCATGACTTGGTTATTGCTATTGCTGACGAGTGACTCGATGCGCTGTCGATTTTCCTCAGTATCTTCCATCTCTCGACTGACAAGTTTGAAGAAAAGAGAGCGGTCGTTTTCATCTATTGTATCCGAGAGGTCTCCTGGATTGAGACCACTAGCCTTTTGGTGTAGTAATCTAAAGCTAGGGTCTTTGCTTTGAGTGTTACGGTCATTAATGCTGAACGGGCCCAGTGGGAGAGCTGTTAAGCTCTGCTCAGCGAGGGCCTCATCAAAGCTTTTACCCGATTCCATTAATTTCTTGGTAGCATCTAGAGCTGCAAGTGCGGCTTCTTTCACTTTCCTAGAGCCATTTTCTGATACGAGTTGAGCGCGAGCTCTCGCTCTTGCTGCGTCATAGCCGAGTAACTTAGGCTCAGCTACTTCCTCCAGAGTGAAGATGATCCAGCCGTGCTCACCCACTGGAAGTGCGTCTGATACGAGATCGTAGGGGTCCTTTGATGATGCACTGTGTCCAAAGATGAAGTCAGCGATCGTTTTGCCTCTATTGAAGTTGCCACGCAGCGTCAGCGAAGCAAGCTCTTGGGGAATACTGGCACGATCAAAGAGGCTTGTCTTCTCAAGCTTGTGATTACGTTTGGTGAGAATAGCCTCCAGATCGAGAGGTCTTTTTTCTTCTTCGCTATCGTATATTTCTTGTGAGATTTGATCGATCTCTTTTTGAATGGAACGAGCTGCCTGGGTTCTTTGTTCTGCGAGCTGAGCCTTTACTTTTGCTTCGGCTTCCAATCGAGCTTTTTCAGCATCAGCATGGTCTTTTTTTTGCTTTTCGGTGGCGTC
>JBNABE010000148.1:0-4640 GCA_049631945.1 Akkermansiaceae bacterium | reverse complement strand
AAGCGCTTTCAGCGACGTTTTTTTATTTAAGATAGCAAAATATTAAAGAAAGGTTAAATTTATTCTTGCAACCTTAAGAAGTTTTTAGAATAATGGACTCCGTTATGAAAATCGTAGCCCTTTATTTCCTAGCCGCATCACTTTTGGTGTCACCTATCTGTGGTCAGACTGAGAGTGATATAGAATTTCTCCGTGCTCGTGCTGATGCCCATGAGCGCAAGATTAGTCAGTTGGAGCAAGACTTGAGTCGCTTGAAGGCACTTCTCGCAGACAGGTCGTTCACAGCTGTAGTTGAAAAGACTAGGCAGACCACTGAGCCTGCTTTCAATGTATGCTCTAATTCAAAAACAATTGAATACGTTGTCAAGCCAGGTGACATATTGAGTCGTATTGCTACAGCTCATCAGACGACCGTCACGGCGATCTGTCTTCAAAATAAACTCACCAGTGATCGCATTGTGGTTGGCCAAAAGCTCGCTATTCCTGAGTCCAGAGGCTCGAAAGCAACTGGCAAATCTCCGACAAAATTGAGTTCACAGCCTGTCGAGAAACCGACAAAGCATAAGGTGCAAAGTGGTGAAACCTTACATTCAGTCGCCAAGATTTACGGGATATCTATAGAAAGCCTTAAACAAGCTAATCCCAATGTTGAGCCGACTAAAATGCGTGTAGGGCAAGTCTTATTGATTGATGGAAGAGTGAAGCAGTCATCTCGTGCTGTGTTGCCGGATCACTCTGCACAGATAGCAAAAGCTCAAGAGGGTATGTCAATCGGATCATCCGCAGAGCCGGCATCCAGAGACCCAAAGACCATTTCAGCTGATCCAAATGCAGCCCCCAGTATCAAAACGATCACTGTAGATCGGCAAATCACCTACGGCAAATTTGCTACAATACATGGGGCGAGTACTTCACAACTCAACGAGCTCAATGGTCTGAGCTTAAGTGGCAACACGACCTTGGCGAAGGGCTCAGAGCTCTACGTGCCGCAATTTTAGTGAAAATTTTGTTAGCGACAGGAAAACGCAAACAATTCTCCTCAGGGAGAACATAACGACGAAAAGGGCTGGGCGTCTGGTTGGTTTATCCGCCAGGCGTCCTTCTTTTTTCTTGTTTGATCTGCGCCGTATTATTTAAGCTCACAGGTTTTGCCGCTTGCATGGCGAGTCGAAGTCTGTTTTTGACTTCGTTGGTGGACGTGAAGGCTATATTTTCTTGTTGACCTAGAGCCCGTATATTGTATTTTATTACAATAATAAGGCATTAAATATAAATTATTGCAAATAATTAACAGATCTTAAGCTTCTTTTAGCGATCTACCTATCATTCAAACTAACTATATTTACCAAACCCATGACAGAGGACAATAACCCAAAACCGACTAAGAAAACATCTGCAGTTCCACTGCGGAAGGAGACAGTCCGAGTCACACTCAAAGCGAACCCTAATAATGGGGGGCAAGCTGATGCTGCCAGTGCTCCGCCTGAGCCAGCGCCAACGATACCTCTCAAATCTCCTACGACAGGGGCTCCTGCCGTACCTCCGCCATCACCATCCACGCAAATTCTGCCCCAAGCACCCAAGGCGCCCCAAGTTTCTCCCACTGTCAAATTACAAACCGCATCCCAAGCCAAGAACCCGATCGCAGCGCCGACAGTAGCAGCCTCGACTTTTGCTGGTGCTGAGAATTTGGTACCACCGCCGAAGCCTTCTACATTGAAAATCGCGACGCCTGATTTTGTTGAGCCTGTAGACCCAGAGGGTGCAGAAGTCCCAGAGCCAGCGCCCACAGTAAGCTTATCTACTCCCCAGGCTCCTCCTCCGGTTGGAGCATCAAGTCAGCCTCTCCCAAAGGCGACTGTACAGATCCAGCCCACCGAGTCGATGTCGGTGCCGGATGTTGCGGGGGCTGGGCCTCAACTTACCACAGTAAGTGTGGAAAACCTTGAAGAAGCTGCTGCTGACAGGGCTGAATCCACTAACACAGTATTCTCTATCGTTGCTCTAGTAGCGGCTGTTATTCTTCTTGGGATACAACTCGGAACTGCTAATGTGTGGGTAAACGATGATACTCTAGATAATCCAGGCTGGGGTCGCCTTTTTGACTAAATAATTCACAACAGCTCAAACACGCGCCTGCCACGTTCACATTCATATGAATAAAGATTTAGTCATTCCCATTGCTTTGTTTGTTGTTGCTTGCCTCGTTGCTTATTTCGCATGGTCAACTGGCAACCTACCCCTGTAGGGTCTCATACAAGCCAGAAGCTTGAGTCTCTCTCTGCCGTGGGGCAATGGTATGTGATCAGGCTCGCAAACTAAGTTTGGGACTGAGATCCACTATATTCTCAATATCCCGTCATCTGCGGCTTGACGAATTATCTTCGTTGGTCATATTTCGCACATGGCTAACGCATACAACGAAGCAAATTTTGAGGCTGAAGTAATTAACTCAGACAAGCCCGTTCTAGTAGATTTTTGGGCTGAATGGTGTGGACCATGTAAAATGATCTCGCCCCTGATTGATCAACTTGCAGACGCAGTCGGTGATTCGGCAAATGTAGGTAAGGTGGAGGTGGATACCAATCAAAGCCTAGCGGCCAAGTATGGCGTACGCTCCATTCCATGTTTGCTCTTCTTCAAAGATGGTGAGGTGAAAGATACGATCACGGGGGCCAATGTTACACTTGATCAGTTGAAGTCTAAGCTAGAGGAGCTGGCCTAAACAACAACCCACACCACTGGGCTTGAGAGCATGTCGATACGGCTTTCTGCAGCCCTTGATAACATAGTCGCGCGCCTTCCTGAAAGGGCCGCGACTTATTTTTTTCTATTTGCTTGCTGGTTTATCATTCTGTGGCTGCTTTCATCTGGCAATCCATCCTTTAAGAGCGCAGCAGAGATTCCCTACCTTGATAAATTGGCCCATTTTATCTATTTCTACATCGGAGGCGCTTTGCTGACCATAGCTAGCGGTCTGAAGTGGCACGGTTTATCGCGCATGAGACTCTTTCTTACCGTTGTTATTATTTGCTCAGTAATTGGTCGGTTGGATGAATATCATCAGAGTTATGTTCCGGGAAGAACTGGAAATGACAATGGTGATTGGTTTGCGGATACAGTGGGTGGGTTAAGCGGTTGCACCACAGTTCTCGGGTGTCTATTATCGAGATTTCGGATCAAGAATGGATGCTAAAGGGCTGAGTGGTCATGAAATCAGAGCGAAAGCTTAATATTTTAGGTGAAATAGCGCAAATTCCCTTGACTGGTGGCTAGTGGAGTGTATTTCTCCCCGCCCACATCGTTTGCTTCACTCAATATCTAGACGACTTAGTCGTCGAGTTACCCCAGAAGCGAGTTTCAATTCAAATCAATTCAAAAAAATGGCCAGAGTATGTAGCATTAGAGGTTCCCGCGTTCGCGTTGGTGGTAGGATTCACCGTTCCGGTCTTGCCAAGAAAAAGGGAGGAATCGGTCGTCACGTGACCAAGGTTGTTAAACGGAGTGTTTCACCCAATTTGCACACGAAGCGCATCTACGTTCCTGAGCTTGGCCGACACGTCAAAGTAAAGCTTAGTGCTAAAGCTATTAAAACCATCAATAAGAATGGTGCATACTCTACGCTCAAAAAAGCCGGCTTGATCTAACAAAGATCATTCAAATTTTATCTTGAAGCGGCGACCCATGGGTCGTCGTTTTTTGTAAACCAATTTTTTGTAAGCCAATTAACGGTTACTGGCCTCATTGCACCGATTGCCAAGCGGGTTACCCAGTAGGTGGACTTAAGTGATTTGCTAGTGCCTTAATCGTGCTTTGGTTGTGCCTACTACTTATAGTAATACGTAATCGCGCTGTATGGCGCGGAACAGTTGGGTATCGAATAGCGGGAACTAGAAAGCCATGGTTTCGCAACTCGAGAGAAAGTTGCAAAGCTTTGTCTGAGTCCCCCACGATCCATGGAATGATAGCAGACGAGGAAGGGGTTTTCATGCCTGATGTCGTTCTGAACGTTTCAATATTATCCCATAGCTGCTGGCGTAGTTGGCAACCATATTTACTCTGAATAATCTCCAGTGCTTTCGATGCAGCTGCAGCCTGGGCAGGTGGGGGAGCAGTAGAGTAAATGAAGGAGCGTGCGCGGTTAATCATCAGATCGGCCCAAACACGAGAGGTAGCTAGGTATCCCCCTGCAACTCCTGCAGCTTTGCCTAGTGTTCCCATTTGGAAATCAATCTGATCTTGGATACCCAGTTCTTCTGCAAGCCCCATTCCTGTCGGGCCTATTACCCCAAGAGCATGAGCCTCGTCTACCATTAGAAGGCCGTTGTATCGCTTGCACAGCTGGTTGATCGCTTCGAGGGGGGCAATATCGCCATCCATACTAAATACAGATTCTGTGATGACTAAAATACGACTTTCTTGGTCTGCTTTTGAGCTTGTTGATTTGAGCAGTGATTCCAGTTTGTCTAAATTATTGTGCGGATAAATACGAATGGTAGCGCCACTCATGCGGGCACCATCGATTAGACTGGCATGGCACAACTTATCAAGTATCACTGTGTCTCCTTTGCCTATGAGCGAGGGAATGACACCAATCGATGTGGAGTAGCCCGAGGCAAAGCACAATGCAGCCTCGGTTC
>JBNABE010000147.1:0-4684 GCA_049631945.1 Akkermansiaceae bacterium | reverse complement strand
TGATGAAATTAATAATTATATTTATAAAAATTTTAAAGATGGCGAAATAGTTATTTTGAGAAATTTACAAAGTAAATATTTAGTAAATATTTAGGCCGAGTATATTAGTGGCCTGTAGGTTTTTATTGGTCTGGTGAGTGTGTTGGCGTGAGAAATTCTTCTAATGATCCTTGGAGCTGTTTGTGTGCATAATATAACCTTGATCTGACTGTTCCTTCTGAAATTCCTAGAATCTGGCCTATTTCTGCGTGCGGCATACCCTGAATGTCAAACATGGTAACCACGGCTCTATGTTGTTCAGACAGCGTTTGCATCGCTTCGTTCAATCTTTTTTGCAATTCGTTTATATTTGACTGCCTTCTTGGGTTGGAATGATGCCCTTGATCGATGAAACCTGGGTCATTGTGAATACCAGAATCCATGTCATCGAAGCTAAAACCAGCCCTTCTTTTGCGCTTTTTGAGGAAATTCAAGGTCATGTTGACCGCAATTGAGTATATCCACGTATAGAAAGTAGATTTCCCACGAAATCGTCCCAGCGAGCGATATGCCTTGGCAAAAATATCTTGTAGCAAGTCATGCGTATCCTCTTTGTTGGATGTCATGTTGTAGACCAGTCCATAAAGTTTACGACTGTATTTCATGATGAGCTCATCAAATGCTCGGGTTTCGCCGTCTTGTGCCCGCCTCACCAAATCGGCATCTGGGTCTACTGATTTAGGTTGATTGGCCATATTCGAGTGGAAAAAGTAAGGGAGTTGATCATCTGGGGGGAGATACAGCGGAGTAATTGTGGAATATTAGGATGGGGATGTCAAAACTCCATCATAATCGATACACATTCATGTGCGTCAATAGATCGGTTTGTAGATACCCGCCGAAATAAAAATATCAGAGAGTTAATGACCTTTTCTGCGTGTAATTGAAACACCCACTGATTGTGTATTCGGAAGAATAAACTTTTCGATCTCAATCGAAACTTCTTCAACTTGAAAGTCATCAAGTATCATAGATGCGAGATCTTCAGCTAGGGTTTCGATCAGTTGACGTGGTTTGCTGGTAGCAACTTCATTGATTCTGAGATACACAGCATGGTAGTCAACTGTTTGATCAATTTGGTCATTGAATGGCTGAGACTCTAGCGATGCCGAGAACCGGGTGTGGACGAGCAGTTCTTGCGCATTCGCCCTCTCCTCATCTGGCACGCCAATGTAAGTTCTTATCTTCTGGCCTCTAATGAATATTTGATCTTTCTCTTTCATGAATGATTCTCACTTGCTGGTGCATCAAGCAATGGATGAATGACAGACAAATCAGCAACCAAAAGGTCTGGGCTTGCCATGCCCAACTGCTCGGCATTTTGATATCCCGTGAGTAGCGCAATAGAAGCGACCCCACCGTGTTTAGCTGTTTCAACATCATGGCACATATCACCCAGAAAAACGGTGTTAGAAACATCGAGCGAATGTCTCTCCAGCATCTGATGAATTTGATTTCTCTTGTCTAAAACGCCTGCGTAGGTTGCCTCAAAAAAATGATGAATTCCCAACTCCACTGCATGGCGGTCAAAGGCGGTAGCGTCCATTGAGCTCAATATAAAAATACGCTTACCTCTGGACTGCAACCTCTCTAAAAAATCTAGCGCGTGGGGCAGCAAAGGAGAGGTGACACCGGAAGCTTCCGATTTAGCAAATCCTTCCCTAAAATGATCTTCTAGCTCTTCCAAGGGGACACCGGGAAGAATCTCTTCATAATAGCCAGCATAGGGCAAGCGAAAGCTCATCCTGAAATCTTCACGTTCAATTTCGTCTTTTCCATAAACTCGCAGCACATGATTGGTGGCATCCAAAACCATATCAAGATCGTCAACAAGTGTTCCCGACCAATCGAAGATCCAGTTTTGGTATTGATGTAATCTAGTTTTAACCACGGCCTATCATCAGGATATTATCCAATCTTGAATACCACCTTTTTAACGGTATTTTTTCCTAATTCGCGATGCAGGTTTTCGAGTAGCTTCGCATTCATTTGCTGTAAGTGAAATTTCATAGCTGGTTGTAATACTCGCAATACAAGGACCCCCTCACGTATTGATTCAGGAACTGTATGTTGAGCTACGAATTGACCGGCAACACTGGCCCAAACCTCTTTGATGTGAGCCTCGTCTACGCCATCAGAGACGCCAATGCTTTTAAGTAGGCCATCAACAAATTCACTTGGCTGGTGAATGTTTCGAGCTGGGTCGGGTGGATTTAGCCCCCCAAGCCATTCGATCAAAATGCGAGCACGGGCTTTTCGCTGTTGTTCGCTTGCAGGTGAGACGCGTTTACCTCGTTTAGCCTGAGACACACGCGCCTCAGGCTCTAGATCAGAGCCTGTATGATCGTTCTTGTTCGCTTTATTCGTCGCCATCATCGCCGATTGCCTCTACAGGGCAACCATCCATCGCTTCAACGCACTGCTCACGCTCCTCATCATTTTCTGGCTGCTTATACACATAAGAATAACCCTCGTCCTCCTCGCGCCGAAAGTTATTAGGGGCCGTCTCACGGCAGAGGTCACAGTCGATGCACTGGCTATCTACATAGAAAGTGCCCTTAATATTTTCTGGATTGATATCTTCTTTGTCTGCCATGTTCGTAAATTAGGTATTAATGTCAGGGCTTGCTTCGCCCAAGACCATGCTAAAATCAAGTCTGAATTTACCATCTTTGATGGTAGCTCGGCCCCAACAAAGTAGCAGAACTGACTTCCAATTTGGCGGCCAAGCTTCTGATCAACAAGCTCGACAAGAGTCCTTTGTGTCAGATAAAATTCTACTCCGTTAAGCTGAGATACGCCCAACACACGCATTCAAAAAAGTATATGACCACAAACAACCAGAATCAGGATGAAGCTCCCAACGAGGGCAGAGACGCCAGTGATTCGGGTGAAGCTGGATGGTTAAACCTTGGTCACGGACATGATCAACAAGCAACAAGGCGTCATGCCATGGCATCATTTTTAAAATGGTTTGCTAGGATCGACAAAAATCTATCGCTCGATCGGCAAGAAAAAATAGCCCTGCTATCAATTGCGGTCATCTTCTTGGCGCTCTCCGTTTGGGCAAGTTTTTGGCTCAAACACAAAAATCACTTGGCTACTACCATCGATCTCGTAGACTATTCACACAAAGGCACTTACGCCTCGATTTCTCAATTTTCCAGCTATTGGAAAAAATGTCATAATGCACCTGGAATCAAGATGGGAGCTGTCGCTGTTCCAGCCGCCACGATCACACTGGGAAAGAGAGCCTCTTCAGGAGCTCTACGTGTTTACTTTCATGACCATAATGGTGCGATTGTGGGAGATCCCGTTACACTGAGCTTCCAAGATGCCACATTCTCGGATAGCCATATGGTGGAAATAACCGCATCTGATGGATTCCACGATATGGTAGATTTTGAAACCTACCAGCTTGGTGACCTGGGCGATTGGCATATAGAAATACTCGAATCCAAAGGGGCGATGGAACCAAAAGAAAAATTTTCCCCTCTATTTCATTCCGTTATTTCTCCCGACTTGTCTCAATAATTTACCTGCAGCCAGCCTAGCTATTCGAGCAAGCTTTCTGCCATTGCTCGTACTTGCTCCCCACCTCCTCCGAGCATACGTACCAACTCCTCGATACGATTCTCACCAGCTACAGACTCTAAGCGAGAACAGGTCCGTCCAGACTCTACTTTTTTACTGACCACAAAATGATGCGCTGCAACAGCTGCAACTTGAGGAAAATGAGTGATCGAAACCACCTGATGCTGTTCACCAAGGCGTGCCATCTTAGCACCAACCGCTCGTGCAATTTCTCCGCCTACATTGGCATCGATTTCATCAAAGACCATCAAGGGTGTTGAATCCTGCTTAGCTAAAGCACTTTTGACCGACAGCATCACTCGCGAAATTTCACCACTCGACGCAATTTGTCTCAATGGTTTCATTGGCTCGCCTGGATTGGGGCCAAATTCAAATTCGACGTCTTCGAGCCCACTCATAAGCGGCTCTGCATGGGGCACGAGACGCACTTCAAAAGCTGCCTGCAGAAACCCAAGCTCCTTTAAGTGGCGGGCAATATCCTTGGCCAACTTGGGCGCAAATCGACGTCGGTAATCACTCAGCTCATGACCCAACTTATCCAAGTCAATACGAGCGGAATCTAGTTCCGACTCGAGAGATTTAAGATGATCATTATGATTCTCCACTTGATCTAGCCGGTTGGCGACAGCCTCTCTATGCTCCAATACATCCTCGAGCGTTGGCCCATATTTTCTCTTGAGTGACTCAAGCGTATTGATCCGTTCTTCAAGACGTAGCAATTGCTCTGGGTCAGTGTTGAGTTCCTCAAGGTATTGGGTTAATCCATATTCCATCTCTTGAAGCTCAAGAGCTGTTTTATCGACACCATCAAGTGTGGCTCGCAGTTCCGGATCCAGCTTTTCAAGATCCCGAGTCACCTTTTGTAAATGTCCAATTTGTAGGTTGAGCGAGTCATCGCCCCCTCCCAAAATAGACAAGGCAGAGCTTAACAACTCAGATAAATGCGAGCTATTCGAAGCGCGCACATACATCGATTCTAATTCTCTTGCCTCATCGATATTGATCGCCGCCAAATCAATCTCCTCAAGTTGGTGGGATAGTAAATCCAACT
>JBNABE010000146.1:0-4740 GCA_049631945.1 Akkermansiaceae bacterium | reverse complement strand
TGTTCCGTTGCTGCTCGCTTCGCCTTTTTGCTGACGCTCGCGCTTTTTTGTTGCGTCGCTTTCGCATGAGGTTTTTCTTTTTCTTTTTTTCTGTTCAATGTTGCAAGCAAGAAGCAAAAAGCCAAAGGCAAAGGAAGAAAGCCTAAAAAAGAAAACGACCCGAAAGGCAACCACAAGAATCCAACAACCCTCTTCAATGGCATGGTCAACCCGGCAATCCCCTATGCGATCCGTGGTGCGATCTGGTATCAGGGCGAGTCTCATGACGGTTCAATTGCACATCGATACGGACCGCACTTAAGCGCTATGATCAGTAGCTGGAGGAAACAATGGGGACAGGGCGACTTCCCGTTCTACTTCGCCCAGCTGGCCAACTATAAGCAACCGCTTACTGAACCGGTTGAGTTCAACTCATGGGCATTGATCTGTGATCAGCAACGCCGCACACTTGGCCTGAAAAACACCGGCATGGCAGTGTTAAATGATATCGGTGAAGCCCGGGACATTCATCCGCACAACAAAGTAGATGTCGGTAAGCGCCTGGCGCTTTGGGCCTTGAAGCATGATTATAAGCAGAAGGTCCCCGTGTGTAGCGGCCCGCTCTACAAGAGCCATGAAATCAAAGGCGACCAAGTGATCATCAAATTCGATCATGCGGGCTCCGGGCTGATGACGGGCTCAAAAACGGGCATGGAGCCCACTGAGGAGACACAGGAGTCCTTGAAGCACTTCCAGATATGCGGGGCGGATCGAAAGTGGCAGTGGGCAAAGGCTGAAATCACGAGCACTGACACCGTAACGGTCTCCCATCCTAACCTGCCAAACCCCACCGTGGTTCGCTACGCCTGGGCCATGAACCCGGAGTCGGCCAACCTGTATAACAAAGAGGGCTTGCCCGCTTCGATCTTCACCACGGAGGCTGGGACCCCCGCGAAACCACCGACCCGAAGAAGCTCAAAATAACAAGCTACTCTCTCCAATCCCCTGCTGAAAAATAAATACCAAACCAGCCAGATTCACCATGCCCCATCCGCTTCCAACGATCACTCGTCGCCACTTCATCACGCGCTCGCTCGCTTATGGAGCGACAGCGGTGCTGACATCCAGTGCCCTGGCCGCTGCAGCGTCTGAAAAATCCGTGACCGTCCGTGTTGCTGCTTACAATGTTGAGTTTGGCAAAAGCACGACCCCTGAAGAGGTTGGCAAGATGTTCAAACCCTACAAGCTCGACATCATCGGGTTCAATGAAGTCCCTGATGGTGACTGGACGGCTCGTGTTGGCAAGGTGCTGGGCATGAAGCATTGCTATGTGGGCAAGATCTCATCGGCAAATCATAAGAATAAATACAAATCGATCCTCAGCAGGACACCCTTGCAAGGCACCGCCGAGCATGAAATGAGCCTGAAGCGCAAGCGCTGCTGGAATCCTGCCTCGGTGGTGAGTGCGGTGACCGAGGTTGATGGAGTTTCCGTTGCATTTTACTCACTGCATATTTGCACATCGGGGAGCAATCACAAGACCGGCCATGCCTACCAACTGGCAAGCGAGATTTTGCCCAAAGAGACGAGCGACCGGGTGATTGTGGTTGGCGATTTTAACAACAACATGGGCGATGCTGCAATCAACACGATCGAGGCGGCAGGGTTTCAAGCAACATGGAAAGATCTGAAGATCGATACCTCCAAGGAGTTCACCTACAACGCACTGGATCCAAAAAAGAATCTCGGTGTGATCGATCATATCTTTTCTAACACCTCGGCAAACTCCAAGGTAACAGAAGGAGGCATCATTGAGCTCAAGAAACCCTTGTCGGACCACAAACCTGTCTGGGCAGAGATCGTATTCCCTCGCGAACTCAAGAAAGCGAAAGGCTCTGATTAACCCTGTTATGATTATGAAATTGTTAAAGAAACTGAACATCATTGGAATTCATCTCACCTGTGTCTTCGTATTAAACGTCGCAGAAGCTTCTGCGACTAAACCGAATGTCCTATTCATCATCTGTGATGATTTGAACGATTGGATCTTTCATCCGGTAGATCATCCTGAGGTGAAAACACCAAATATGGATAGGCTGCGCAATAAAGGCGTCAGCTTTACCAATGCGCATGTGGTGACGCCCGTGTGCGGACCGTCGCGCAAGATCTTGATGTCCGGCCTCTATCCGCACACCTTCAATAGCTATGGATTTAAAGACTGGAAAAAGGAGAGGGTCTTAAAAGATTGTGTGCCGTTGCCGCAACATTTTCGTAACAACGGCTACAACAGCTATGGCACGGGAAAGCTGTTCCACGAGGGAAAGGCTGGCGATTTCTGGACAGATTATGGGATAGACGTGGATTATGGTCCCTGGATTCTCGACAAAAAGGGTAACCCGAGATGGGTTCATCCCAAGCTTTATGCGACCTGGAAAGACACCATTCGCTACCACGATTTCAGCTATGGGCCTTTGTCAGATGTTCCAGTTTGGGACCGCGAAAATGCGCCGAAAAACGCAGGGAAAGATGGGTGGCATTACAAAAACGGAAAACCGTTTCGTTATGTAAGTCAGGATGATCGCGATCTCATGCCGGATGAATTATCGGCGGCCTACGCCGTAAAAATTCTGCAGCAACCACATGAAAAGCCCTTCTTCCTCGGGGTAGGCTTCGTCCGCCCGCATACACCGCTTTTCGCGCCCAAGGAATACTTTGACATGTACCCGTTGGAATCGATCACCCTGCCGCCTTACCTGGAAAACGATCTGGATGATTGTGCCGATGCTTTGCGCAAACGTTGGCTGTGGAGTTTTGAAAAGTTTTCAAAAATCAAGAAAGCCGATGCCTGGAAAGAGTGGATTCAGGCTTATCTGGCCTGTGTTACGTTTGTAGATGATCAGCTCGGCACCGTGCTGGATGCCTTAGAGCAAAGTCCCTATGCAGAAAATACCATTGTCGTTTTCACCAGCGATCACGGCTATCATCTGGGCGAGAAGGGTGCGATGCAGAAATGGCATCTGTGGGACGAATCCACACGCGTCCCATTCATGATCTATCATCCCGGTGCCAAAGGAAATGGAGCGACGTGCGATCATCCGGTTACCTCCGTTGATCTCTATCCGACCCTAGCGGATCTTTGCGGTTTGCCGCTGGGTCCCAATGCCAGGCATTCCGGCCTGCCGCTGGACGGTCATTCGCTGCGGCCGTTCCTCCAGGATCCCAATACCACGAAATGGAGTGGACCTTCGGTCGCTTTTATGGCGGTGGGCAAAAGCAATAAGGATGCAAAAGGCTGGGCGCTGGAGCCACATCAGTCCGTACGATCGAAGCGATTTCGCTACACCTTGTGCCAAAATGGTGAAGAGGAATTATATGACCATCGAAACGACCCGCACGAATGGACGAACCTGGCGGGGGATTCGGAATATCAGAAAGTTAAAGCAGAACTGAAAGCGTCTATGATGAAAATTACTGCTCTGAAAACGCCACAGAGGAACCCATGAAAATAAGAATGCAAAATCAATGGATCAAAGCCATCTCGGCAATAGTCGTTGCGATCCCAAGTGTTGGCTGGGCGGATGTCGTGCCTTCTCCCCTCTTCACCGATCACATGGTGATCCAGCGTGAGACCCAAGCACCTGTGTGGGGCACTGCTAATGCAGGGGAAAAAGTAAGCGTGACCGGCAGCTGGGGTGAAAGCGCGGCAACCACCGCCGATGCCTCCGGCAAATGGATGGTGAAGCTGAAGACTCCTGAGGCAGGCGGCCCCCATACCCTGATCCTGAGAGGCAACAACACGGTTACCATCAAAGACGTGCTCTCCGGAGAAGTTTGGTTCTGCTCCGGCCAGTCCAACATGGAGTGGGAGATGCATAAGTTGGCCAGGGTGTCTGCCAAGCGCACCATGCCGGAACACGTCCCCACGGCAAACTATGTGAAAAAGGAAATGGAAACGGCAAGTGACAAGCTGTTGCGCCAGTTTGCCATAGCGAGGGCCAAATCACCCATGGAGCCGCTGACAACACTCAAGGGAACTTGGCTGGATTCATCACCGCAGAACAATCCCGGCTTTTCAGGCACCGCCTATTTCTTTGGTCGTGAGCTGCGCAGGGAGCTCAATGTTCCGGTTGGTCTGATCAAGTGTGCATGGGGTGGCACACGCATCGAACCCTGGATGCCGGCTGAAGCATTTCAGGCGGACGAGGAAATGGCAGCCTATTACCAAAAGAACTCCAAACAGTTGTCTGCGATCTTCAACGGAATGGTAAACCCGGTGATCCCCTATGCCATCCGCGGCACGATCTGGTATCAAGGTGAATCCAATCGCGATCATAATACCCTCAAGTATGAGCGCCACTTCAGTGCGATGATCGGGGCCTGGCGTAAACTGTGGGCACAAGGCGACTTCCCGTTCTATTTTGTCCAGCTGACCAACTATCAAGGGCGCGAGCAAACCAGCTACGATCCATCCGAGATGGAGCCCGTGGAGTATGACGGCTGGCCCTCGGTCTGCGACCAGCAGCGCCGCACCCTCTGGGTGAAAAACACGGGCATCACGGTGTCGAGTGATATCGGCGAAGCCTTGGACGTGCACGCGCACAACAAAATAGACGTGGGCAAGCGCCTCGCCCTTTGGGCCTTGAAGCATGATTATCAACAGCCGGTCCCCGTATGCAGCGGGCCACTTTATAAGAGTCACCAGATCGATGGTAACCAAGTCATCATCCACTTTGATCATGCCGGCTCCGGGCTGATGACCGG
>JBNABE010000145.1:0-4741 GCA_049631945.1 Akkermansiaceae bacterium | reverse complement strand
TGGGGTGGCTCAACCAGATCAGTGGTTGGCCATGGACCGAATTGCCGATGAATATGCAAATGGGACGCTTAAAATCACGACGCGCCAAACATGGCAGTTACATGGGGTGATCAAAAATAATTTAAAGGCCTCTATCCAAGAAATGGATAAGGCTCTCTTGGACTGTATTGCAGCTTGTGGTGACGTGAACCGCAACGTCATTTGTAATGCGAATCCTCACTTGAGTGATGTGCATGCTGAAGCGGTGGAGTTGTCGCGTAACATTAGTGAGCATCTTCTGCCTCAGAGCCGAGCTTACCACGAGATCTTCCTCGACGAAGAAAAAGTAATCAGTAGCGAAGAGGAAATTGAGCCGTTGTATGGGAAGACCTATCTGCCTCGTAAGTTTAAAATCAATGTCGCTGTGCCTCCGGGTAATGATACTGACATCTATGCGCAGTGCTTGTCTTTCATAGCAATAGTTGAGAATGAGAAGATTGTTGGTTACAACGTCACTGTAGGCGGTGGTATGGGTATGACCCATGGTAAAGAAAACACCTTCCCCAGAACAGCTGATTTGATTGGCTTTGTAAGCCCTGACAAAGCTGTTGATGTCGCTGAAAAGGTGATGCTCGTGCAACGTGACTTTGGCGACCGTACAGATCGTCGACAAGCACGTCTCAAGTATACGGTTGAGCGTATGACTGCAGATGGCTTCAAAGATAAGTTGGAGGAATATCTGGGCTATCAGCTCGAGCCAGCACGTGATTTCACCTTTGAATATAATGGTGATCGATTTGGCTGGGTGCAGGATGACAAAGGCAGCCACCATCTTACTCTTTTTGTTCCAGGCGGGCGAGTGTGTGACACTCCGTCTACACCTATGAAGTCAGGCATTGCCGCTGTTGCCAAGATACATAAGGGAGAGTTCCGCATGACGGCTAATCAGAATCTTGTGATAGCCAATATTAGTGATGAGCAAAAACCTCAAATAGAAGCTATTCTCGAAGAATACAACATCCTCAAGACGCATGAAAAGTCAGCACTTCGGCTGAACTCTATTGCCTGCGTTGCATTGCCTACGTGTGGTCTAGCCCTTGCTGAAGCAGAGCGTTTTTTGCCAGAGCTCATTACCGAGCTTGAAGAGGTGGTTGAAGAGGCAGGGCTGCGCCATGATGCGATCACAATACGCATGACTGGTTGCCCCAACGGCTGCGGTCGACCGTTTCTAGCTGAGATCGGATTTGTTGGTAGAGCACCCGGCAAATACAATGTTTATCTTGGTGGAGGTTTTTATGGCCAAAGGCTCAATAAGCTTTATCGGCAATCCGTATTGGCCAGTGATATCAAGGAATTACTTACCCCTATTATTAATGCATACGCGAAGGAGCGTAATGAGGGCGAGCGGTTTGGTGATTTTGTTATTCGCGCTGGCTACGTTAAAGAGACAACAGCCGGTAATAATTTTCACGCTAATGTGGAGCAGTTGTAACATCAATGATCGAGATGGCTGAGGGAATTCAAACAGTGACAGATGTGGAGAAGGTGAATGTTGCCTTCACTGAGATGTCTGCGCCTGAGCGAATGACGTGGCTTCATGAGCAGTATGGCTCAAGGCTTATTCTCAGCAGTAGTTTTGGTTTGCAGGCTGCGGTCATGCTTGATCTTGTTCGTAAGCACGCACCGCAAATTCCTGTGGTTTGGATAGATACTGGATATTTATTTACTGAAACCTATCAATATGCCGAGCAGTTGATCGAGACTTTCGGAATTGATGTTAATGTTTATCAACCGCAAATCACGGCAGCTCGTCAGGAAGCGTTATATGGGAAGCTGTGGGAGCAGGGTAAAGAAGGTGGTGCTCGTTATGGACTGATCAACAAGATCGAGCCGATGAATCGAGCCTTGAAAGAATTTGGTGCTGACATTTGGATAAGCGGCTTGAGAAGGTCGCATTCTAGTAGTCGTGCTCACCGTCATTTTGCTGAGCAGCAAAAAAGCACGGTCAAAGTCTACCCTATTCTAGACTGGGCTGATGCGCAGGTGTCAGCATATTTCTACGACAATAACCTGCCCAAGCATCCTCTGGAGGCGGAAGGTTACCAGACAATGGGTGACTGGCATTCGACGTCTCCAGTTGTGGAAGGTGGTTCGGCAGAATCCTCGCGATTTGATGGGGATAAATATGAGTGCGGCTTGCATTTAGACTCAGATACTCCTGACTTTCAAATTTGATGCCTGCCTTGTCTCCTCTGAGAGAATAGATCCTTAATACTGTGGTAAAACTTATCTTATTGGGTCACGGATCCTCAAAGCACCCCGACTCATCGCGTTCCGTCAGAGAGCACGCTGAAATACTATCTGATACTGGTCAGTTTTCTCATGTCAGTTGTGCATTCCTCAAAGAAGAGCCTTTTGTCGAGCATGCTTTGGATGAGATCAAAGACGAAAGGGTTGTCATTGTGCCTGACTTTCTTGCGGAGGGTTATTTCACTCGTCAGGTGATACCTTCCAAATTAGGTGAAAAGCTCACTCTAGCCAATGTCTCGTCTACTCCTCCAGTGGGAACTCACCCTATGGTAGTTGAGCTTATTCAAGCAGCAGCGGAAGAAGTGCTGGGTGAATGGGATATAGCTCAGACTAGCTTGCTTGTGATAGGGCATGGCTCTGGTAAAAATCCTTGTTCGAAGCAAAGTTTATTGGGGCATCTGGAGCAGTTACGTAATCGATCAGATTTTGCTCAAATAGCTGACTTGTGGCTTGAAGAAGCACCGTTAGTAGGTTCTTGGTCAGATATAAACAATATGTCCCAGGTCATCGTTATCCCATATCTTCTTAACGATGGGCAGCATGGTGGATGGGATATTCCAAAAGAACTTGGATTGGTAGCGGATGAAAATATTCATGATAAGACACATCACATTAAAGGTTGTGAACTGAGGCTGACACCCGCACTTGGTACATCGCCAAAATTTGCAGAACTTGTGTTGCAGTTGGCAGCGATTTGGGGGCAAGCTCCTGAGTAATAAAAAAACGTGCCGGCAGGGAGTGTGCCGACACATATGGTAGGTGGGGATGGATGCTATTACTACGAAGCTGAGCCAGCTAGTGTCGGCATACAGTACTATTCATTATGGATGTGGCCGGGTTGTCCATGCGGTGGATTCACTCGTGATTTAGCCGCATCTTGCTTCATTTTTTTAAGCCTGGGTTTGAAATCGTTGGCAAGTTTTCCCATTTGGCTTTCTGGAGCAATAGCAACAATTGCGTCGATTACTTTGGCTGCTCGGTCGAACTGTTGACTTGAGAGAAGTGGGTTAATCTTCATGCTAAGCATTGATTGCTTTTTCTCTCCAGTCACTTGGAATTCTACAATAAACTTATCAACCATAGCAATGGCCTCATCGGTCTTGCCGGCACGAAAAGCAGCTGTGTAATCTTTTTCTAAAGTAACAATAGCTTGCTTGAGTTTCTGCCTTGCCACAAACCCACTTTCATCGTTGGGGTCAAGTGTCGCAATTTGTTTGCTGATATTGCCGTAGTGATTGAGTTGGTCCTCGGGGACCAGTTTGAGTGCATCTACCAGAGTTTTGGCCTTCGCCACTCCCTGCAGCTCTTCAGCCGCTTTTAATGCCGCATCACGCTGATTTTTTATCGTGATTAAGCTGCCAAGGTGCGTCAGGTATTTTTCTGGGCCACCGGCTTGATAGCCTGTTTGGGCATAGGGCAGACCTTCGGAGTCTAGAAGCAGTATGGTGGGGAACCCCTGAATCGAGTATTTTTCTTGAAGCATCTCATTTTGCTTTTGAGTCGCCTGATCGAGTTTTGTTTTGTCTCGGGGGAAATCGATTTCAACGAGGACAAATTTGTCAGCGACCCCTTGCTTGAAGCCCTCATGTTTGAATACCTCATCAACAAGTTTAATACACCAGCCGCACCAGTCAGACCCTGTGAAGTTCACAAGTATGTCTTTGTTTTCTGCGTCGGCTTTTAGCTGTGCTTCCTTGAAGTTGGTCATCCATTCCTTTGTATTGGCATAGGAGAGGGTAGAGTTGATAGTCAGCAATATAGTGGCAAGTATTAGTTTTTTCATGATAAATGAATTATTAAGATGATTGTTTTGCTCACCTCTGTCCAATCTTAACGACATGGATTGGTAGCTTTGTTTTTTCTTGTGGTTTAAATCGCTTTTCAAGTTGCTGAATTTGCCAAGCTTGGCAGGATGTGAAGGGATGTCTTACACAGCAGATAAAGCGTTTGATTTAATAGAGGCGGCACACGGCAGAGGGCGACTGGCGCATGCTTTTTTGATAACGGGTGCAGCAGGTAGTGGCAAGGCGTCACTTGCGGCTAGAGTCATACAAATGGTTAACCCTGTTGATGATGGCCTGGGAGGCAGTAATCTTTTTGGTGAAGTTGAAGTTCCAGAGGAGAAGTCATTGGATGAGCTAGAGGGTGACTTGGTAAGAGTGGTCAGACCTCGATCAAAGTCACGTCGCATCACAGTAGATGATATGCGGGGTTTGGAAAAATCTTTTCATGTGGCGTCTGCGCAAGGTAAGTGGAAAATAGGTGTTATCATTGGCGCAGATCGAATGGGTGTTGGCGCTGAAAATGCTTTCTTGAAAACCCTGGAAGAGCCTCCTCCGGAGTGCTTGTTGCTTTTGCTAAGTGATGCTCCTGAGCTTCTGTTGCCTACTGTATTGTCACGTTGTGTAAAACTACCGCTGATGGCATTGCCAGATCAGATGAGTCTGAACGT
>JBNABE010000144.1:0-4741 GCA_049631945.1 Akkermansiaceae bacterium | reverse complement strand
CTCATCCTACGCAATGGACTGACTCAAAGACAACGCGGTATCAAATTGCTCGAGTCGGTTTGCGATCAGGTGTTCATCTCTACGAGCGAGGACACGGGGGAAGAAAACATCATCCCAGACGCCTTTGGTTCCATCGGTCCTCTTGGGGCCATTGCCTCCGCACAACAAGCGGATTCTGAAACAGCGTGGCTCGTCTTGGCATGTGACCTCCCCCTCTTGGAGGAGGAGCACCTCAAGACTCTGCAAAACGCACGCGACCCGAAACTGGATGCCACCTACTTCGCAAGTGCCACCGACAACTTGCCCGAGCCACTCTGTGCCATCTGGGAGCCATCTTCCGCAAACGCCGTGAGCGCCGCACTCAAAAACGGCAAGCGCTGCCCCCGCTCCTTGCTCAACAGCCTTCATTGCAAGGCTTTGCCAAGCCTCGGCCTGTGGACACTTGCCAATACCAATACCGAGGCTGACCTCGCCGAGATCCATGCCCGCCTCAACAATAGCACCACTACTAAAAACATCACGGTTACCTACTTCGCACAGCTGAGGGAACAAGTGGGTAGCGATAGTGAGCTTATCGAGACGAATTGCGAGACGCCTGCCGGCCTTTTCGAGGAAATCTGCGCAAGACACCAGCTCACTTGCAAACGCAAAGGAATGATGGTAGCTGTAAATGATGATTTTACCGACTGGTCTCACCAACTCAATGACGGTGAAGAGCTTGTATTTATTCCTCCTGTCGCTGGTGGCTAAAAGACTTTGAATGTTTCATTTGATCACATGTTTCAATTAACCGACCAGCCCATTGACCCGTCCGCTCTCTGTGACGCGGTACGCGATCCAGCTGCCGGAGGATTTGCCAGTTTTGAGGGCTGGGTGCGTAATCACCATCAGGGGCGTGAAGTTGCCTCTCTTGAATATGAGGCCTTCCCTGCCCTCGCACAAAAGGAGGGTAATCGTATCCTTGCAAAAATAAGCGGAGAGCATGATATTATCGCTATGCGTTGCGTTCACCGCACAGGACATCTTGAAATCGGCGACATCGCCGTTTGCATTGCTGTCTCTGCGGCCCACCGCGATGCCGCCTTTAGCGCCTGTCGTGCCATCATTGATGCCATCAAGGCAACCGTTCCCATCTGGAAAAAAGAGCATTACACTGACGGCACCGCCGATTGGGTCAAATGTCATGCTTGTTCCAGTCACTACCCCTTGCATAATCATTGAAATAGATTACCACTTATAACGTATTTTATCACAACTTGACATGAATAAGCTTAATTCTCTCATCCTCGGTGCAACGACTACCGCATACCTCGCCACAACCAGTTTCGCAGCACTACCACCCGAACTTGAGCAAAGCCAGTTCGCTGACTCGAAGCTCACCCCGTCTCCCGCCTGCCTCTCTGCTCACCCTAACGGTGATGTCTTTGTTGGTGTCGACATGTGTGGCTCACTAGGCAAGGGCCCTGGCAAAGGCAAGATCGTCCGCCTCCGTGACACCAACAACGACGGGGTCGCAGACGAACATACCATTTTTGCCACACTCGACAACCCGCGCGGCCTGATCGCAGTCGGTGATAAAGTCTACGTTATCTACACCACTTGGAAGGATGAAAAAACTTTCGGCGCCATGCATCTTGGGGTTCTCGAAGATGCTAACAAAGATGGTAAAGCAGACGGCCCTCCCAAAATATTAGTCTCCAACATCAGCTGTAAAGCGCACAACCAAAGCCGTGGCGCAGACCACACCACCAACGGCATGCGCTTGGCAATCGATGGCTGGATCTACATCGCCGTGGGTGATTACGGCATGCACGAAGCAAAAGGAAGTGACGGCACGGAGCTCACAATGCTAGGCGGTGGCGTGGTACGCGTTCGGCCAGACGGCTCCGAGCTTGAGGTATACACTCATGGGCTACGCAACATTTACGATGTCGCCATTGACCCCCTTATGAACATCTACACTCGGGGCAATACAAATGACGGCGGAGGCTGGAACGTCCGCTTCATCCACAATATTCAGTCCGGCAAATATGGCTACCCTATGCTGTTTAAAAACTTCACCGATGAAATCATCCCCGCACTCGCCGATCTTGGCGGTGGCTCTGGCACAGGTGCCATGTTCTTCCAAGAGCCAGGCTGGCCTGAGAAATACAACAACGTTCCACTGATGGGAGACTGGGGTCGCAGCCAAGTCTTTATTCACCGACTCAAGCCTGATGGCGCCACCTTCACCCAAGAACAGGAGGACTATATCGGCTTGACCCAATTTACCGATATCGACAGCGATGCCTCTGGTAGGCTCTATCTCTCCGCATGGGCGGGAGCGGGCTTCAAGGGCAGTGCCGAGAAAGGCTATGTCATCAGAGTGACTCCTAAGAATTGGAAATACACAGTTCCTCCGGCCTTCAAGGGACTTGCCGACGACGACCTAGTCGCTTTGCTCCGGTCTGATAGTGCTACCATTCGACTACACACCCAGCAGGAAATTCTTAAGCGCAATTCAGACACAGCCGCAGCCATACTCGCCATTGCTGCCGACTCCTCAGCCAGTCTCGAGTCACGCGTTGCTGCCATCTTCACCTACGCACAGCTGCTTGGTGAAAAAGCCAACAACGGCTTGGTCAGCTTAACAAACGACGTCAACATTCGTGAGTTTGCACTTCGCGCCCTGGCAGATCGCAAGCCCCTGTGTGACAAGATCCCCACAGCCCCCTTCCTCGCCGGCTTGCAAGACAAGAACCCTCGGGTCCAAGCTGTTGCGGCTGTGGGTCTTGGCAGAATTGGCAAACCTGAGACTTATCAAGCCCTGCTCAGCGCAGCAGTTCCGCCAACCCCAATGAAACCTTCTACTCAAAAAGGTCATCAGGGCGGACCTCACGCCACACCACACCCTGCAGTGATCATTCCGCACCTTGCCGTACAATCTCTAGTCGCTACGGGTGCTAGCGACGCCAGCCTGGCTGCCATTGATTCACCCAGTCAAGACGGCGCACTTTGGGCACTACGCCTAATGCACAACCCCAAAGGTGTTGCTGGCTTGATCGCCAAGCTCAACGGCACCGACAACGCCGAGCTCAAAAACAAAATCCTCACAGCCCTCGCCCGCCTCTACCATAAAGAAGCCCCATACGACGGCTCCTGGTGGTGGTTCACCCGTCCCGATACCCACGGCCC
This sequence comes from Akkermansiaceae bacterium, assembly GCA_049631945.1. Taxonomy (GTDB): domain Bacteria; phylum Verrucomicrobiota; class Verrucomicrobiia; order Verrucomicrobiales; family Akkermansiaceae; genus Oceaniferula. Next base: position 1,567 of record JBNABE010000144.1, on the reverse strand, counting down.
CTACTACAAGGCCATCAAATGGTCCGAGTCTGACAAGATCGAGCAAGTCTACCGAGCCCATTGGGACAAAGCAGACGCGAAGCAAAAAGCATTCCTCTCGGCAACTGCGGACAAACACCGCATGAACCTCAGTGGTATTGGCAAAGCCAAGCCGCCAAAAACCGCCAAGAAGAGCAATAAGGGCCAAGTTGGAAAAACCTCAATCGAAGACGTCATGGTAGCACTCGACAAAATGAAAGGTAACCCCAAGGCAGGCAAAAAAGCCCTTGCGAGTCTTGCGTGTGCAGCATGTCACAACATCAACCCAGATGACCCTATCAAAGGCCCTGACTTCAATCATATCGGTTCACTGCTAACCAAAGACCAAATTGCCGAAGCCATCCTAAAACCTGATGCTACCATTGCTGACTCTTGGGTGACGGTGACCATGAATGATGGCACCCCGCACATGGGCACACTAGTGTCAAAGAATGAGCAGGAAGTGGTCGTCAACAACATCGCCGGCATCTCGACCAAGCTGAATGCAGCAGACGTCAAAAAAATCGAGAAGCAAACTTCAAGCATTATGGGACCAGGTCTGGCCAACGAGCTTTCGCTTCAAGGGTTTGTCGACATGATCAGCTACCTTGATTCATTAAAATAAAACCAACATCCAGCTTCTATCGCCGATTCAGACCCTAAACTTGACATCGAATCGACGATAATAAAGCATAACGAGCATGCAACCTACTCAGTTCACGGATGCTGTAGAGGCAATTAATTTGAAGCAAGAAAGTTACGATTCAGGAGCTTACTACTTCCTCAAAGATGCACTCGATTTTACCGTCAGGCGTGCCATGGAAAGCAATGACGGCAAACATCGACACGTAGCAGCCAGCGAGCTTCTTATTGGATTTCGTGACTTCGCCATTCAAGAATTTGGGCCCATGGCCAGCACCATGATGACCGAGTGGGGTGTAAGGACCTGCAGCGACATTGGATCGATGGTTTTTGAACTGATCGAGGAAGGCGTCTTCGGCAAACAAGATTCAGACACCCGAGAGGACTTCTCTGAAATTTTTCCGTTGATCGAAAGCCTCGAAGCCCCCTTCAGTCCCTCGAAGCAGCTTGCTTGACTAAAGCAGCGACTTTCGAAAGCAACTCCTACTTGCGCCAAGCGCCAGGTGGCTTGCCCGTGACGTTTTTAATGAAATTGGATAATCCCGAAGCATCGGAAAACCCAGACTGCTGGGCAATGTTGGCAAGCCCCAGTGACTGGTTTTTGAGTAGCCTCAATATTCCCGCAGCTCGTTGTTCACGGATCATTTCAGCTGGGCTTCCCACTGCGTGTTTGGCAAAAGCTCGCTCCAGCCCTCGCTTGGAGATACCGCATGCCGCGGCTACGTCTGCAACATGTGGCCCACGGAGTGCGTGGCTGGCAATATAGTTCATTGCATTCTGATAAACCAGTAGGTAGCGATCCACCTCGTGACTGGATTCTCTGACAACCATCACAGCCGGTGCTACGTGTGGCCACTGTCCAGCATCTTCACCCTTGAGTAATTGCAAAAGATGATGTGCAGCAGCA
>JBNABE010000143.1:0-4760 GCA_049631945.1 Akkermansiaceae bacterium | reverse complement strand
CATGAGCCTCAGTATGCGAGCTACTTCTCCCTTGCGCTCGAGGATGGCTCTGAAAGTTTCCCGGTTTTTGACATTGTATCGAAAGGATCGATCGATTTCTTTTTCTGCGATATGAAGGTATTTGCGCGCCTGTGGGCTAAGTTCCAAGTTGCGAAGTTGGCAGTGCTGAAAGAGTCTCATGACTCTGTTCGGATCTTCCTCAAGGACGTTTTTATTTTGCAAAAAGATGCGGCCATTGCGTGAGACAAAGCCGTCGAACTTCGCCGTTTCTTGCTTTTTGCGGTTGAAGGGGAGCATCCCTAGTAAGCCAGCGTTGGGCTGATCTTGGGTCTCAATTTCAAAATACTCCATCAGCGAAGTGCTGTGGGTATATATCGCGCGTGTATGGCGATAATAATCCCGCATGAATGCCTCACAGCGCCGAAGTATTGTTTTTTGTGGGTAGTGGAAATGAGTAGCGACGATACCTTGGAGTCTGAGTGTAAGAATGTCTGTACTGCGTCCGCTCTCGTAATGCAGCTCATTGCGTACGCGGTGCAGGAAGTCGTAGCCGTCAATGAGTTGGCGGCAGGTGCTTTTAGTGATGATTTTCGCATCGACGAGTTCTTCGAGATTGGTGAAACCTCTTTTGACACGAGCAACCCAGAGGACATTTTGATAGTCACGTAGTCCTCCACAGCTTTCTTTGACATGAGGCTCTTGCAGAAAAACAGTATGCGAGTATTTGCTGTGGCGCTGGCGTATGTCGTTGCGTCTGAGGTCAAAAAATGCTTCCTGACCTTTGTTGATACACTCTTTGACGAACCGTTTGGTAAAGTCGTTGAAGAGTGTTTTATTACCAACAATGAGACGTGCGTCCATCAGTGCAGTTTTACTAATTTGGTCTTTGCGGGCTTCGCTAATGCACTCAGAAATAGAGCGGCAGGCATGGCCGACCTTAAATCCTGCATCCCATAGGATGTATAGAATCTCCTCGATAGTGGTTGAGATGCTTTTTTCTATTTTGTTTGAGGCTCGAGGCAGCAGAAAAAGAAGATCAAGATCAGATCCTGGGTTGAGGTGGCAACGACCATAGCCACCCTGAGCAACAAGGGCAACTTTTGCGGTGTTACCATCATGACGCTGGATGGCGGCCTGAAACATCACGTTCAGGATAGCATCGATGAGAGCTGCACGCGCAGTAGCAATTTCAATTCCCCCTGCACCTCTGCGATGCCGCTCGAGGATGCTTTTTTCCTGACTTTTGATGAAGTTCATTACCAGTGCCGCGCTCTCACTTCTTGTGAGTTGGCCTTTGGTAATGGCATTGAGCTCCTTTTTGGCTGATTGATGAAGCTCTTGAGTGGTGTTGGTGTCTGGCACGTGTTTGGTTTTCTGGCTAGTTTTTGATATGAGGGAAGATGTATCAGTAGCAGGAAACGTGCAATTTTTTCTTAAAGTTATTCAATGTGTTTATCCAGATTGAGCAGCAGGTAATTGTTGATGAAGATAAAGCGAATGTACTTATTCAAGGAGAGTTCCCCTTCAAACTGTAGGTTTTTCTCATTCTATGGGTTGAGTAGTGTCCAAGTTGATGTTTTTATGGTTCTTGTGTTTGGATTTACGATAAAGTTTGGTTTTTACTGCCTCATGGTGTCGAGCCTATCGACTAGTGCTCTGGGGCGACACTTTACTGATATCAAAGGTCGCGTGATCGAGGCTGAGGTTATTGAAGTTGATGGCAAGCAGGCAAAACTCAAATTAGCCAAGAATGGCAAGACCTATGTTGTATTGCTTGATACGCTGTCTGAGCCAGACCGTGAATTTCTTGCTCAATGGGGCAAGATAACAGAAACTCATCATCATCATGCAGATGATGCTGATCCTAGCAAAGACTCCATTCAGGTGAGTGAGGGCGCTACAGCGGCTATGATGACCAAGTATGGTCTGAGAGAAAATTACGATGCCAAGTGGCCGAGGCTGGTTTCCGTTGATATCGGTATTGAAGTTGAAGTGGTAAGCGAGGACGAAGACAAGGGCGAGTTTGTTTATCACAGCCCGAACTATGCATTCGTTTGTGATGTGAAGTTGACAAAAAACGTCGTCAAAAAGTTTGCGGTGATGTTTGAAGCGACTCGGGAATATTGCCGCTTATTGCCTGTTTCCACGATGAAAGCACACTTGCCGGGAGGGGAGTTCAGACACAAGATTCTGCTGTTTGAGGAACAAGAGGCCTATCTGCGAAACGGTGGCATGCCAGGATCTGCGGGCGTGTTTGTATCGCGTGGTGGCAATGGAGTCGTCATGGTTCCCTTAACCAGCTTAGGGGTCATCAAGGGTAAAGCGGGATACCGCTATGACTATGATAAGTCCAACAAGACGTTGATGCATGAGATTGCTCATCAAGTGACCGATTTTGAATATTTATCCTCACCGGGATCAAGGGGCTGGTTTTCCGAGGGCCTGGCTGAATATGTCGCCGTCACTCCATACCGTTCGGGTAAATTTATGGCGGGTAATACCTTGGACGAGATCAGGGATTATGTCACTGCCTACGGTGAAAAGGGGCGCGGCGGGCGTGCCCTCGGGGAAAAGTTTGAAGCACCTGATCTCAAGGAATATATGTTGCAGCCGTATGAGAGTTTCACTCAAGACGCCAATTTCAACTATGGCCTAGGCCTACTGTTGACCTATTATATGTTCCACATGGAGGAGGATAGAACCAATGTCGTGGCATTCCTCAAGGCCCTTAAGGAGGGCAAGCGCGGTCAGGATGCGCTCGACGCTCTGCTCAATGGGCGCAATTACGATCAGCTCGAAGAACAGATTGCCAAGGCGTGGAAATCACGAGGAGTGCGTATCACATTCCGGTGAGCAAGCGCTTATTCACCGAGTTAGGCAAGGATGTCTTTAATGACATGAGCCGGTTTAGTGACTCCGGGTAGCGTCTGGTCCAGACCCTGGAAGGGGAAGGTGAGCTTGTTGTGCTTCATTCCCATAAGATGGAGAATGGTGGCTTGGAGGTCCTGGGTCGAAGTTGGGTTTTCAAGAGCCTTGTAACCGATGGAGTCGGTGGCACCGTAGGAGTAGCCGCGTTTGATTCCGGCACCTGCCATCCACATGGTGTAGCCGCCCGGGTTGTGGTCACGCCCAATACCAGCCTTGTCATTGCCACCACGGTTTTCTCTCATCGGGGTTCTGCCGAATTCCGAGCCCCATACCAGCAGGGTGTCCTCGAGCAGGCCACGTTGTTTGAGGTCGGTGATCAGTGCATAGATGGGCTGGTCGACCTCTTTGCATTTTTGAACAAACTTGGTATCGAGACTGTTATTTTTGTTAGCGCCGTGAGTGTCCCAGCCCCAGTCAAACAGCTGAATGTAACGCACTCCACGTTCCGCCATGCGGCGTGCCAGCAGACAGTTGTTGGCAAAGGACTCTTTGCCCGGCTCAGCACCATAGAGCTCCTTGATGTGTTCCGGCTCTTCTTTGAGGTCAAAGGCATCACTGGCATGTATTTGCATTTTGAATGCCATCTCGTATTGGGAAATCCGAGTCAGGGTTTCCGGATCGTTGTGCTCGGCGTGGGCCTCTTGGTTGATTTTGGTGATGGCATCAATGGTGGCCCGACGCATGTTCTTGTTCACTTTTTCCGGGTTGGAGAGATAGAGCACGGGGTCACCTTTGGATCTGCATTGAACCCCCTGGTAGACCGAGGGAATAAAACCGGAGCCCCAGGCCGATTTTCCCGCCGAGGGTCCTTTGCCTCCTGACAGTAAAACGATGAAGCCGGGCAGGTTTTCGTTTTCCGAGCCGAGACCATAGGTGACCCATGAGCCGATGGACGGGTTGCCTAGCAGGGTGTTGCCTGTGTGGAGCAGCAGCTGGGCTGGTGCATGGTTGAATTGGTCCGTATACATGGAACGGATGAAAGTAACTTCATCAATCACTTTTTCGAAATGAGGCATACGGTCGGAGATCCATTGACCGCTTTCACCACTCTGGTGAAAAGGATGGATTGAGCCCATCAGCTCTGGAACCCCTTGAATGAAGGGGAAGTTAGTACCTTCCATGAGCTCTTTGGGCACTGGCTTACCAGTGAGTTTGGAAAGCTCGGGCTTGTAGTCAAAGAGCTCCAGATGCGAAGGAGCACCCGCCATGTGCATGAAAATCACCCGCTTCGCTTTGGGGGCGAAGTGGCTAAGGTTGTTCATGATGTTTTCAGCGTGGCTACCAGCGCTCGCAGCATTGGCAGATTTACCCAGCATGGAGCCGAGGAAAGCGCATCCCAGCCCGGTGCTGCACTTTTGCAGGAATTGGCGCCGTGTCTGTTGTAGCAGATTATCGTGGATGAGTTGGTTTTCCAGGTTCATTGTTTTTTAGCCCGCTTGCACTTCTCGCTATCGCTCGTCGTCCGCGCGGTTTATGGTTCGTTGATCGGTTCTTGGTTTATTTGGTGAGGGCATCGTCAAGATTGAGAATGGTATTGGCGACCAATGTCATCGTCGCGTCCTGGTCTTTGCTTTCACTAAGAAGCTCTTGGTAAAGTGAGCTCAGGTGGCCAAGTGTTTTTTTAGAGAGCTGTTTCTGGGTGGCTAGCAAATAGCCGTAGCTGAGCCGGGCTGAGAGATCTTCACTGTGTTGGGACATGCGTTTGGCGAGCGCCTTCGCAGCCTCGTAGTGAACGGGATCATTCAAGGTGTTAAGTGCGTGAAGTGGGGTGTTGGTGGAGATGCGTTGGGTGACACAAACCTCTTTCGTCGGAACATCAAAGGTAAGAAAAG
>JBNABE010000142.1:0-4812 GCA_049631945.1 Akkermansiaceae bacterium | reverse complement strand
GGAAACTTGAGTATGCTGGTAAGTTGCCCATCTCGAGAGCATCATTTAGCATATTTTCGGGACAGTGAGGATGAGCTACCAGGCAGCGGCATGTTACGGCTCTTTAAGCATCTTCGCAAACTCTACACTGCCTCGCATGTAAAATCTCTCAGCGATGAATATGAATCACTGAAGCGGCACAATGAGGATACTCAACCATTTTGGGAACGCTACACACGACGTATTGGTACGCCTAGAAAATTTGCGGAAGGCATCAACGAAGCATTTGCGCGATGGATCAAAAAAAACCGACCTCAACTGTATGATAGCCTAGAAGGCAATGTTTGTCGTAAGGACATTAATCAAACTTATCTCGATCAGCTCCAAAAACAACGTGATGTGGCCTTCAGCATGGACGAGGATGCTATACTTCATGATGACGGCGCTGAACCGCAGAAATACTGGTCAGGCTATGCTGATGCCATGCGTGGCAATGAAGATGCTCTCGACGGGCTGCGAGAGCTAATGAGATCACCAGCTAAAAACGCTACTGAAATCAAAGAGTTGGGATATGGTATCCAACGAGCAGCTTACTTAGCAAAAAATCTAGGCGACCTTTCACGCAAACGGCGAAAATCATCCAGATCAATTGGTGATCGTGGCAAAAAAAATACCGGTCGTGAAATAGATCAATTGGCAGAGCATATACCCGCGATACCATCTTCCCCACCTCAACCCATGAGCCGTGCCTCAAAGCTAAAATTGATGAGCGTGGTGATGGCTTGCCTCATTGTTATTTGTGGTCTTGGTGCCATTATCGCCATCAAAGAATGGCGCAAATACCGGCAGAATACGCAATTATTCGATGCAGCAAATGCAGAGCTAATGATGGAGAATCAGACAAAAAACGAATCTCCTCCAATTGAAGAGCAAGAACCTGATCAAACAGAAGTTGATGCAGCAAAGGAAAAGCAGGCTCAAATCATTGCTCGACTCTATGAACCCGAGGCTCGCCAGCTTGCCAATGACTTCGGTATGTCTACCAACCCTGATGTGAGGTTGAGCATGTGTAGATACAAAGACCAAATCAGCAAACGACTCGATCATTACCCAAAACAAATGCTTACAGAAGCAGCATCTGAAGTGAAATTCTTGGATGTCGCAGATTTGGGTGGCATTATGGCTGCCCGCTTTCTTGCGAAATTTCCCAATAATAAATCACGCCTGATATGCGTGGTGTCGACCGAGAATGGCTTGCGTGTAGATTGGGATTGTTATGCACGCTACAACAGCCTTGCAATACCCTTACTCCTCAGAGGTGATATGAAATCCGCAGAACTGCGAGTTTTTGTTGAGCGATCGGACTATTACAATTTCTCATACAGGGATGATACTAGGTGGTCTTCTTTCATCTTAAAATCACCAGACTCCGAGGAACTTATTTATGCTTATAGTCTAAAGCAAACAACAACCGGAAAGCTTCTTGATGCCGCTCTTTCGGGTGTGAATCGTGGTAAGAGTGTCCAAGTGACCCTGCAAGTATCATCCCGAAGCGACAGTCACAAAAGAAAGCAGTTCACCATCGATCGCATCTACGCTTTTGGCTGGCTTAAACCAGAAATAGATATCGAGGACACTTATCGTTCCAAGCTCGAAAGTATAATTGATGCGTCCCAATAAGACGAGCAATATGCAGCTGGCCGTAATCATGATCTCATCAGTAAATTATGGATTTTAGACACGGCCATATTATGTTTCTCGATGATGAGTGTTTGCTATGCCGCAATAGCTCACACCTCATTCATCATTTAGATCATAATAAGTGCATCTACTTCAGCCCCCTTCAGGGAAAAACAGCCGAAATGCTACCCCCAGAATGGCGCAAGCTCTCCGACACTAGTGGAGTTCCCGGTAGCAACGTCATTTTAGCCGAATATACCAATGACGAACATTATGCATATTGGCACGGAGCCGATGCTATACTTCGCTTACTACTGCTCACCAAAAGCATTCTGAGCCCACTATGGATTTTTTATTATACACCATCAGCTCTAAAAGATGCCGCATACAATCAAATAGCGCAGAATCGCTACCGCCTGTCCTCAAAGATCAAGAACTGCCCAACACCATCACCAAGCTTAAAAGATATGATGTTACCTTAATCACGTAAGGGGGCTGAAAAAAGTGGCTGCCGTCTTTTTGACGGCAGCACACAATTTAAACAGGAAGTATAACTATGAAAATAATTCGTATTTTATGCTTCAACTATGCCTCAATCAGTAAGAAGCAGACCTGAAGTAAAATTGTTTAATTTTTTGCCTCTGACATTGCCTCTTTCACTTTCACTTCAATCTCATTGTAAAGATTCTCGTCTTCTTTTAAGGCAACTTTGGCCGCATCGCGTCCTTGCGCAAGTTGATTACCTGAGTAGCTAAACCAACTACCTCGCTTTTGAACAATATCGAATTCAAGCGCAAGATCGAGCAGTGAACCAACCGAGGAAATTCCTTCATTATACATTATATCAAACTCCGCTTCTGTGAAAGGCGCTGCCACTTTGTTCTTAACTACTTTAATCCGAGTCCGACTGCCCTGCACTGATCCATCGGTAGCTTTGATTTGGCCAATACGCCGAATATCGATGCGCACGGATGAGAAAAATTTCAATGCTCGCCCGCCAGGGGTCGTTTCTGGGTTACCAAACATGACACCTATCTTTTCACGAATCTGATTGGTAAAGATACAGGTGGTTCGTGCTTTAGAAATCATCGCGGTAAGTTTACGCATGGCTGCGCTCATCAAACGTGCCTGTGTGCCTACCGTGCTATCGCCAATTTCTCCAGCAAGTTCCTGCTTGGTGACCAGTGCAGCAACTGAATCGAGAACGACGACATCGATGGCATTTGAACGCACTAGAGTTTCGCAGATTTGAAGCGCTTCTTCACCTGAGTTAGGCTGTGAGACCAGTAAGTCATCAATATTCACGCCGAGCTTTGCTGCATATGCAGGGTCAAGAGCATGTTCTACATCAATAAACGCGGCCAGGCCACCCTTCTTCTGCGCCTGTGCAATCACCGTGAGCGTGAGCGTCGTTTTTCCTGAAGACTCTGGTCCATAGATCTCAACAATACGTCCGCGGGGAAAGCCCCCCACCCCGAGAGCTCTGTCAATTAGAAGATTACCGGTAGGAATAACATCGACGTCAACACGGTGCCCATCTCCCAGACGCATGATCGCTGTTTCACCAAAATCTTTCTGAATTTGTGAAATCGCAAGATCTAGATTTTTCTTTCGGGCTGCAATGACTTTGTCATCTGATTTATTAGCGCTGGTAGATGCCATGGATTTATTTGTTGGTTGTGCTTTAGGAAGTGTTGATTTTGTAGCCGCTACTGTCTCTTTTTTCACCATGCCTGTAGCATCTGATGAGCTGGTAGATTTGGCAAGTGGCGAAGACTTAGTGGATTTTCGTGTAGCGGCCTCAGCTGTAGTTTTAGTGGTTGTTGTACTCATGACAATAGTTGTTTTTAATTTTCCGAAAGCTGCCCTATTACTCGAACACAGTCAATAAAAAACTGTTCAAAAGATTACTGTTTGTGAGAACATGTTCATTTGAGGGGTTTTTTTCTTATTATTATGTATTACGTGCCATCATTATTACAAAATGGTATGGCAGTTATCATGAAATGAGGCATCCTCGTATGCATGAACAATCATGATATTAAGATTAGAAGCTTCACAGGTGGCATGGCACAAACGAACGGCTACCTACTCGGCTCCAGCAAAAACGATAGCGGCTGCGTCTTGATTGACGCACCTCTGGGTATCAGCAAATGGCTTGATAGTCTCAATGAAAAGCCTAGTAGCTTACTTCTCACTCACCAGCACTATGATCACATCGAGGATGTAGCCAAATTGGCAGAAAAAGGCATGGAGATTTATGCGTATGCTCCCTATTCCAAAAACCTAACCCTAGAGATACTACTCAAACAATCAGGAATCCCTATCGACATCAATCCATACAAGGTTGATCAAATTCTCAATGGTCAATCTGAATTGATCACTGGTGGATTTAACTTCAAATTGGAGCATGTGCCAGGCCACTCACCGGACAGCATCGTTTTTATTTATGACAATCTTGTGTTTGGCGGAGACACACTTTTTGCCGGTGGTATTGGCAGAGCTGATCTGCCCGATGGCGACATGGACTTGTTGATCCAAGGCATCCAAGAAAAAATGCTGACTTTACAACCTGCTGCACGTGTCTTTCCTGGACACGGACCCGATACTACTATTGCAGCTGAAAGCGCGAGCAACCCGTTTCTCTAGTTTCAATGACCCTTATTTTCTGAACCCACAGAAATAAGTCACATTTTCCTCTAGGACCTCTTGCGTTACGGCAATAAAAGTGCCACTCTTTAATTCGAACCGTAACCATGATGAGCATGATGACTAATTCATTAGTAATGAATGCACCGCTTTATCTTATTAGTTAAAGCCTGCTTTCCGAGCTTAGATAAAGAACATCCATGTAATGCTTTCCAAAGGTTTCATCTCAAAACAATTCATCCCTTTAGCAATTCATCCCTTCAATCCCCTCAGTACCCACTAAACAAACTATAAAAAAATGGAAGAAACATTCACAGACACAAACTTCATGGCTGACGGCCCAGTCAGCGATACATCAAAATCCAAACTTGCTGCCGACGATTTTCGTTCTGCGGCAAACAGCTCAACCAACAAAGCCAAACAAATAGCCCAAGACGCTGGAGTTAAAGCACAGCAATTCAAAGAAGCCGCTGCGGCAAAAGCCAACCAGTTCCGCGAGTTCGC
>JBNABE010000141.1:0-4812 GCA_049631945.1 Akkermansiaceae bacterium | reverse complement strand
CTTACGCACCTCAAATCGCTCCAGCAAATCCTCGTCTATGGGGGCATTTCAGATGCCGATATGGAAAAAGGCCAAATGCGCTGCGATGTGAATGTATCTTTACGTCCTCACGGACAGGTGGAACTCGGAGAGAAAGTAGAGCTCAAAAATCTCAATTCGATCTCAGCGGTTCGGAATTCACTCCATTACGAAATAGAGCGCCAAGCAGATGAACTTGATGCTGGCATTGCACAAATTCAATCAACGCGTCGTTGGGACTCTGATGTGGAAGAAACTCAAATGATGCGTACCAAAGAAGACGCTCATGACTATCGCTATTTCCCTGAACCAGATCTTCTACCCATTAAAACAACTAAGTTGGTAGAAAAAATGCGTCCTCACGTGCCTGAATTACCACATGACAAGCGCAACCGATTTGAACAAGATTTTGGTCTGAGCCCATATGATGCAGGCGTTCTTACGAGCGACCAGAAACTTGCTAACTATTTTGAATCGGCTGCCCAAGACAACAAGCTAGGCAAAAAAGTAGCAAACTGGATTACCAATAGCGTGCTGGCTAAGCTCAATGAGAGCAATATCAGCATCAGTAATTGCCCTCTGCCTGCAGGGCACATTCTAAAACTTGTTAAGCTCGTTGACACTGGAACCATCTCAAACAACCAAGCAAGAGAGGTGTTTACCAAGTTATGGGAAAATCCGGATATTGAGCCCGCAGATCAAGCTAAAGCAATGGGTTTCGAGCCTGCTGATACTGGAGCTATCGAGACAATCATTGATGACGTCATTTCCGCAAATCCCGACAAAGTTGCTGAAATTCAAGCCGGCAACGAAAAACTTCTGAACTTCCTAACTGGCCAAGTCATGAAAGCATCCAAGGGCAAAGCAAACCCTAAGATGGTCACCGACAGCCTAACAAGCAAGATTCTATGAAACACCTGTGTTTCATTGCTTGGCTGCTTTTCTCATTATCTATTCACGCTGGTGTATACGGCGAGCTTGAATTTGGTGATGATCGTCAAACCGTCACCCAGAAACTAGGCAAAAGTCAGCTAGTCGAGCAAACTGTGGATAATACCTATACCGCGAGAACGGGGCTGAATGGTATATATAAATGCAAGAATGATATTTCTGGTTTGGCATGCCGACTCTATTTCAACTGGGACGAACAAGGCGGGCTAAATGAAATCACCCTGAGGTCGGACAGCCTGAGTGAAGACCTCTACACAACGGAACTTAAGCGTGCATGGGCTGATGCCGATGCTCTATTTTCCCGTATATACAACGAGCCCAAACAGCAAGCCCCCTATCCCCCTCTAAGTTCATTCAAGGCGCATAAGATGATGATAACACATGTATGGGAAAACAGTGATACCGCTACCATACTTGTGGGCACAGGTATGGACAAAAATCAGTGCTTCCTTTTTATCCGCTTTATTTCGACAAAGACTAATCTCACCCCTCAAGAATAGTTTTAGGGATAACAGGCACAATGACACCGGATATCTAGGGCCTATATACCTCCCTCACTAGCTGCCTAATGGCAGCAATTCATTGTATCGTTCTACCGCAAGGGCTTTGCCCGTCGCCTCATCTACATCCAGTAATAAGCCACAAAGCCGGACTTGACCTTTGGCCACTGGAAAGCGTGTCGGCATTCCTGTTTTAAATCTCCATACGACAGATTCAACACTTCGCCCAAGCACTGATCGTTCTGGTCCACACATGCCTGCGTCCGTGATATGTGCTGTTCCATGTTCTAAGATCCGCTCATCGGCCGTTTGCACATGTGTGTGTGTTCCAGCGACGGCAGATACTTTACCGTCTAGATGATAGCCCATCGCAATAGATTCACTTGTCGTCTCAGCATGAAAATCAACAAAAATTACTTTTACTTTCTCCTGTTCACGAAGGCGTACCGCCTCCGCCTCAATGGCAATAAAGGGGTTTTCCAGCGGTGGATTCATGAATGTGCGACCTTGACCATTTATAACTCCAACCTTTCCTTTTTGCGTCTCCAATATCACGCTACCGTTACCCGGGGTTCCTTCAGAATAATTGATTGGACGTAAAAGCCGCGGTTCTGTGGGAAGATAATCGACTATTTCCTTCTGATCCCATATATGATCTCCTGACGTTAGCACCGCGACACCACAACGTAATAAATCAATGGATATTTTAGGAGTGATGCCTCGACCCGCTGCTGAGTTTTCTCCATTTGCGATGATAAAATCGATTTCTTGCTCGCGTTTGAGGGACGGTAAGCGACTAATCACTGCTTTACGCCCAGGCTCGCCAACAATATCTCCCAAAAACAAAATACGAATCACAAGGACAGTCAATCACACTGTCTCACATCAGCCAACCATTAAGCCTCAAACTTAACTTTTTAAATCTCTACGATGATGACACCTAATCACGGCAGAAAACTATATCCCATTATTGTTCTACTTTTAGTGCTTCTTATTGCCGCTGGCAGCTACATTGTGCTACTGGAAATACAGCAAAAATCCAGTGTGACTGATGATCTAGAAGGAAATGACAAACAAACCATCATTGTTGAAGAACCAGAGACCGGACTAGCTGACCTTGGCCAACAACCCAACTGGACGACACTTGACCTGTGGCAAGACACCATCACCCGCGACGATTTCCGCTACCTATTGAAGGAGGTGTATACTACAGATGATTCTTGGAAGCGTTTCATTACGATCCACCCAGATCACGCGATTATTCGCACAGATACAAGCGTACCCGGAGCTACCTATAGGCTTAATTTTGCGAGTATACTCAGCGAGGCTTCCCCAAATAGAAATTGGAACAGCGTTGGGGAGCTCCCCCCTGGCACTGAAGATAAGCCTCTTGCTGGTGTTCACATTGCCATCGACCCCGGACACATCGGCGGTGACTATGCCAAAATTGAAGCGCGTTGGTTTCAAATTAAAGATAACCCGCCTGTGAAAGAGGGAGATATGACCTTATTGACCGGCAAAATCATCAAAGAAAAGCTGATTAAGCTAGGAGCTAAAGTTTATCTTATTCGAGGCTCCAATAAACCCGTTAATCCCAAGCGACCAGATGACTACCGCGAGGTGGCTCATACTAAATTAACTTCACAGGGCATCACAGATGAGAGCATCATCAGCTCCTATCAAAATAAACTCTTCTACCGCACAGGTGAAATCCGTGAGCGAGCCCGCCGCGTGAATCTCGCCTTTAATCCAGACCTAGTCTTGTGCCTTCACTACAATGCCGAAGTTTGGAATGACCCGGCCAACCCGTCTTTAACCCACAAAAACCACTATCATGTTCTGTTGCATGGTGCTCTGACACGAGCTGAACTAGCGCAAGATGATCAGCGCTTTGAAATGCTCATAAAAATTCTCCAGCGCAGCCATGAAGAAGAAAAATCAATGGGCATCTATATGGCACGTGCACTCGCTGCGGCGACTAAACTTCCCGCGTATGAGTATATTGATGCGAGTCACCGAGCCCTCAAAATAGATGATGTGCCAGGCTTATGGCTACGTAACCTTCTTGCGAACCGTCTTTACCAATGCCCCGTTATCTTTCTGGAGCCTTATGTCATGAACAATGAACAAGTCCACGCCCGCATTCAATTAGGAGACTACGAAGGAACAAAGATCGTTGGTGGTGAAGAGCGAAAATCGATATTCCGGGAATATGCAGATGCTGTCGTGGCCGCACTGAAGCAATACTACTTAGATTACCGCATCATGTATGAGCCAAGCCGGTAATGAATGCATAGTAGAATTAGTCATTTGAACCATATATCTTCTGAAAATTGTCTAAGTAACTGCTGGTGCTGTCATTATGGGAAGAACGATTCTGCTCTTTTTGGATGGCATCGCTCAGTTCACGGTATTTGTCAAAATCAACACTTAGATCACGAGACTGAGTAATATAATACCAATCCAGATAATCACGCGTACGCAGCGCGGCAGCTTTCATTCTCATCCGCACATCTCTTAGTCTAGAGAGACGAGAATCGATATTTTTGGCATCCCCTACCGAGAGCTCTCGTAAAATAAGCTCATATTCGTTCAATATTGGCCTATAGGTCGGAAAACAACGGTAGCTTAGCCTCTCCAGTTCAGAACGGGCAGCAAGCACAGCCTCAAATCGGCGATTGGGGGCTAGCTTGAGAATATCATCATATGCATCGATCTCAACAATCTGGACCACTCCATTAGCGTCACGATAATGTAACTTCAACACCTTATCCAACCTGGATTCAGTTTCCAAAATGGAATGCACCTGGGTAATACGCGCAGTACTTAGCTCCAACAGCTCGAGATTAACCCACTTATTCAAACTGCTACTCGACTTATTCATTCCAGCAAAGTGCTTGCGCAATAAGTTTTCATATTCACCAACAAAAGTGGCAAAATCAGCAAGATAGCTCGACATACCTTGTTTGCCTGCGGGCTGGCGCAACAACGAATTTACAATGGCTCCAGAAATCGCACGGAAAGCAATCGGCTCTCTGCCAACCAGCTCACGCCACTGCTTTTCACTGATACTAAAGACTTTTCCCAACGACAGGACTGACAAGAAATCGATACCTGATTGATAGATTTCCCTATCAGAGTCAGCGCCACGTAAATCAATGGCTTCTAACATACCGACAATGAGCCACGGCTTGATTGCAAGACTGTCACCTTCATCAACGAATTGATTATTGGCCAAACCTCTTTCATAGAGAAGCATCTCCATCAGATGATATCGCAATAAATATTGATCTATCCCCTTGGCCAAATGGATGTGCAAAAGCAATTGATATTGACCCTGCAG
>JBNABE010000140.1:0-4842 GCA_049631945.1 Akkermansiaceae bacterium | reverse complement strand
GTTCTGAAATGGGTCCTGTGCCGTTGAATTGAAATAGGCCAATGAATGGTCTTAATGGCATTGCTAATACTCCAAACAGGCCCCTTGCGTTCATCCGGACGAGTAAATTAATTTCTTTTTCATTGAGGTCGATTTGCCCTTCACCTGTAAATTTTAAGGAACGGGTCGTAGCAAGGAAATCATTTGAAAAGATGACACCGTTTTTGATGATGTAAGTGCAAGAAGCGTCTTTTGCACTTTCTTGGGTTGGGTTTTTATCCTTCAAGACCCCACCTATGAGGTTAGATATGGGTCCTAACATAGGAACAGAAAATAAGTTGCCTTTTTCAAGTGCCAGTGAGCCTTGAGCATTAAATTTCTCAGTTAAATTACCATTACCTTCAAAATCTATCCTGCCTGTCAAAAGGCCGCGTTCCGCGTTGTCGAATTGATACAAATCCCCGATTTCTTTAAGGTGGAGCCTACGAAATTGTAGGTCTCCTGCGTAACCTGATTTTTCCGGGTGGGATGTGTAAACGCGAATATTACCACTGCAGGCTCCATCAAACGTATTGAACGACAAGTTATTTACGTTCACTCTGTCTCCAAGAATTTGGACGTTTGATTGTAGTCTGCTAAGTTTCAGTGGCTCACCGATGAATGTGTAATGCATAGAGCCAGGGTTGTTTACGTTGATGCTGAAATTGGTAGCATCTTTGTTTCCCCTTAAGCCAAATGAGCCATTTGCAATTAGGTTAGGGGGGCGATGAAAGCGGTATTTTTCGATGTGCTCTGCGACCTTGGGGGTGAAGAGCCGGACGATTGGTGCAGGCCATGCAGTGCCATTAATATTGTTAAGCGTAATTTTGTTGTCATCTCGATTGAGGTGAATAGATGATGCTGAAATAGATGCGGAGGAGGGTCCTTCGTATGATTTCTTGAGCGTGTAGTTCTGATAGTTAAAGTCAGCTTCAATATCATTAAAGTGTGAATGAAGTTCGCTCAGCGAGTAGTTACCAGATAGCCTATTGATATCCGTATTTCTGTAGGTGAATTTATTGATTGCTGCGTAACCTTTAGCTTCCCATTGGGTAAGCCTATTGCGGTTCATTGTGCCTTGCGCTTTGATGTGTATTTTGGAGTCAGGTTGGAACGTTACCTTGTCCAAGGTGTTTCCTATTCCTGAGCCCTCAAGGAAAGGTTTGTAAGCTGAAGCTGGCAGTGTGGAGTCAGCCTCATATTGTATGGTTTCGTCTTTGAGCAGAATGCGCCCTGTAAGTTGTCCCTTTTTGTGAATGGCGCGTAATCGAGTTAAAAAGAGGTCTTTGTTATGTGATGAAAAATCACTATCAAGTTGCAGGAAGCGTGATCCTAGAAAAGAAAAATCACTGACTGAAACTTGTCCTGCAATCATGGTCTGTGGTTTTTCGGTAGTGCTCAGATTGACGGTGCCTGTGCACGATATATGTGGGGGGGTTGAGAAGGTTAATTGGTTAGCAAGGTTGATGCCGAGTAGTTGTCGACAGAGAGCTTGGAGATGTAAGCTAGAACGAGCTTCAAATTTTAATGCCTTAGTAGCGGGGTGATAGCTGGCTTTACTCTCCAGAATTCCTGAGCTGTCCCTCATTTCTATTTGGTCAAGTGTGATGGTGTTATTGTTGTAATCACCGCTAAGCTCTACGTCGTAGAGGGATGTCCCGTTTTTCTGGATTTCGGGAGCTTTAATAATGAAGTCAATGCGGGCAGTTTCGAGATTGTCGGTATTAGCTTCAACGTAGAGTTTAATTCTTGGAGGGTTGTCAACCGGCCATTGCCATCGATCGAGTTCTCCGATAATTTTAGACATGAATTGAAGTCTATTCCGTCTTGTTTCATTGAATCGTTTCGAATCTCCGTGTTGATCATCATTTTCACTCCATATACGGGCGTCCATGGTTATGTGAATACCCGATAAAAAACCTTCGAGATCTCTAGCTTCGATGGTTTTTTTGTCTGGTAGATACATTTCACCCTCAAGCTGGTTGATCCTAATCAGCTTTCCATTAGGATCATTTGAGTCAATAGGCAGGGTGATGTCAGCATCTTTAAGGGCGATATTATTAACCCTTATTTTGCCTCGCATTAATTTGGTCTTATCAACATCGATTACAAGATGTTCGAGCTTGGCTAAAATATCTTCGCGCTTTTTGTCCGCATATATACGTACGCCCTTTGCTACAATGCCTTTGGTTATTTCAAGCCTTAGACTGTCGAAGTCAGCTATGACCCCGAGGTTTTCTAATTCCATAGCAATACGATCACGCCACTGATCACTAATGCCAGATTGGTTAATATAGTAAGCACCACCCACTAAAATGCCAGCTGTCAAAATGAAGCCCAGCGTGACAAGGAATTTGAGGTGGTGTAAGATGCTCCGGTGTCGCACGGCGCCGTCAAACTAGCATACATGCAATGTGGGTGCAAGGTAAGCTAGATGCTGATGAAGACATCTAGGCAGGGGCACGAAATGAAGATCCTGGTATCGATCGTAATATGCTATGGTAGCCTAGCTGAAATAATCAACACCGGCTTTGAAGAGGGGCTGATGCTTGTTGCCCGAGATGTTTTTGGCAATATCTTGCCCGCGGCGCTCTGTGTGTCCCATTTTACCCAAAACTCTACCACATGGGGATGTGATTGACTCAATGCCGTAGAGTGATCCATTCGGGTTCCACGCTATATCCATAGATGGCTTGCCCTCTAAGTCTGTGTATTGAGTAGCAATTTGACCATTTTTGGCGAGTTGATTGACCTGTTCATCACTAGCATAGAATTTGCCTTCTCCATGCGAGAAAGGAATATTGTGTAAATCGCCGACTTGGCAATTTGCCAGCCATGGAGACTTTGTAGAGCTAATACGAGTAGTGGCATAGCGTGCGATGTGCCGACCAATATCATTAAATGTGAGTGTTGGCGAATCTGAGTCGCTTTGTTTTGGCTGTTGGATTTCACCGTAAGGAACAAGGCCTGTTTTGATCAGTGCCTGAAAACCATTGCATATGCCAAGAATTAAACCGTCTCGATTTCTGATTAAATCCATAACCGCATCGCTAATGCGCGGATTTCGAAGAACTGTTGCAATAAATTTACCAGAACCATCTGGCTCGTCACCTGCAGAAAAGCCACCGGGTAACATTAGTATTTGAGATTGTGCGATGTGCTCGGCCAATTCACGGAGAGATTCATCTACATGCGTAGGGCTGAGGTTTCGGAAAATCAGAGTATTGGTCTCAGCCCCAGCTTGGTCGAATGCTTTTGCTGTGTCATATTCACAGTTGGTTCCTGGAAATGTCGGAATGACAACCTTTGGTTTCGCTCCTTTATAAATATGAGGGCTGGGAGGTCTTGTGCCTTCGCCAGAGTAGGATAAATCTCTGATTTGCTGGTGGGCTGCTTCGACATCTGTCGGGTATGTTGATTCCAACGGGGCGATCCAGCTTTCTAGGAGGCTGCTGATAGCTATAGTTTCGCCCTCAATATGAATGCTGGACGTATTATCAGTGTGGCCAATCTCAGTCGCTTGTAATGACGGATCAAGTGAGGTTGCTGATTCAACCAAGAAGCTGAAATAACGCTCTTGGTATAAGTCGGTATTGGTTTGGAGGTTGGCTCCGATGTGATTGCCGAAGCTCATCTTTGCAATACCTGTAGCAATTCCGCCCTCTCCCAGAGAGTGGATCGATGAGATTTTGCCGCTTCTGTTCTCTGAGTGAAGCAATGAGGCAATTTCTTGCAGTCGCACAAACTCTGGGATCCCATCTTGATCACGAGGTACAGTTACAAGGGAGATGATGGAGTTTGTGTTCTTGAATTCAGGTGACAGTGCGTGTTGTGTCTTCCCGGGGGCGACGGCAAATGATACCAAGGTTGGCGGCACATCAATATCATTGAAAGATCCTGACATTGAATCCTTGCCTCCAATAGCACCTAGGCGAAGTTCGTGCTGAGCTAGAAAAGCACCTAATAGTGCAGAGAAAGGTTTACCCCAGCGAGACGGATCATCTCCAAGTTTTTCGAAGTATTCTTGTAGTGTCAGACGTATATCAGAAAGTTGTGCTCCTGATGATACTATGCGGCAAACTGATTCAGTAACTGCATACAGAGCTCCATGGAAAGGTGACCAGTCGGCGATGCGTGGATTGAAACCCCATGACATATGAGTACAGGTGGTTGTATCACCTCGAAGTAAGGGTATTTTGGCAACCATTGCATCCGTGGGCGTGAGCTGGTGCGAGCCACCAAAGGGATTAAGCACGCTGCCGGAACCGATAGATCCGTCAAACATTTCGCCTAGGCCTTTCTGCGAGGCGGTATTGAGGTCACTCAAGGCAATCTGGATACGCTCAAAGTGAGAGCGTGCTTCTTTTTCTCTGAGTGCTGGTATTGCCTTGTTTAGGGGGGACTCTTGAGTGGGGGCATTTACTTTAATTTTGGTGCTAAGAGTGACACCATTGGTGTCTAGGAATGCTCGCGAAAAATCTACGATGTTTTTGCCACGCCAAGATATGGTAAGCCTGCCCGTGTCTGTAACGTCAGCAACATGATTGCACTCTAAGTTTTCTTTATCACACTCGGACTTGAAGTATGCAATCGTTGATGGGTCAACACAGATAGCCATGCGTTCTTGAGACTCGGAAATGGCAAGTTCTGTTCCATCTAGGCCCTCATATTTTTTGGGTACCATATCGAGGTTGATGTTAAGGCTGGGGGCTATCTCGCCAATAGCAACTGATACGCCTCCAGCTCCAAAATCGTTGCAAACCTTAATTTTGCGAGCCAATTCCGGGTTGCGGAACAGGCGTTGGATCTTGCGCTCGGTCGGAG
>JBNABE010000139.1:0-5064 GCA_049631945.1 Akkermansiaceae bacterium | reverse complement strand
TTGCCAGGTCTATGCCCGGCTTTATCGTAACCGATAGAGCCGGGCTTTTTTGTGCCCCCATCAATCGGCTAATAATCAACACACGCTCACTCCCATGTCTTCAGTTAATTCGTGACAAAGCAGGGTGTGAGGAATTACGATTCACATATGCAGATCGAGATTGAGTATTGTGATCAGTGAAACTATGGCCCTGAGGCTGGCCGTGTGTCAGTCGAAATAGAAAAGGTGACAGGAGCTAAAGTAAGATTGATTGCAGGCAGTGGCGGTATATTTGAAATACGTAAAGATGGTAAAACTCTGTGGAAAAAGCATAGAGGTGGAGCTTTTCCTTTGGCAGCTGAAGTCCGAGACCTCTTCGCATCACAATCCAATAGCTAAAAATCATGAAACTGATCAGACACGGTGAACCTGGCAGAGAATCTCCAGGCGTTATCTTGGATGATGGTCGCCTTATTGATGCCTGCTCGGAGTTCAGAGATTTTGATGAAGGGTTTTTTGCCTGTGGTGGATTAGAGTCATTGCGTAGCTGGATTGATGATGGATGTCCAGGTGGTACTCCAGTAGTTGCTGATGTGAGGAGAGGGGCTCCAGTTGCACGACCATCTAAATTGATTTGCGTCGGCAAAAACTACTTTGACCATGCCAAGGAATTTGGTGGAGGGGTTCCTGACGAGCCTGTCTTATTCATGAAGGCGACGACAGCGTGTTCAGGGCCTTACGATGATGTGGTGATTCCTGCGAATTGTCACAAACTTGATTATGAAGTTGAACTGGCTGTGGTTATTTCTCAGACAGCGAAAAATGTTCCAGATAAAGATGCTATGAACTATGTAGCAGGCTACACCATAGTTTGTGACTACAGCGAGAGGGCATGGCAAAAAGAACACTGTGGACAGTGGGTGAAGGGTAAGAGCTTAGATGGGTTTGCACCTTTCGGACCATGCCTAGTAACGACTGACGAACTGCAAGATCCGCATAGTTTGTGTCTTTGGACTAAGGTCAATGGAGATAAAAGGCAAAATGGCTGGAGTGGCAATATGATGTTTAGCGTTCCATACTTAGTGAGCTATATTTCCACCTACATGACGCTATTGCCTGGAGACATCATAGCGACAGGGACACCTGCAGGTGTCGGCATGGGTATGGATCCACCACAATATCTCTCAGTAGGAGATCATGTAGAAATGGGTATTAAGGAAATTGGCAGTATCGCCCAGAGGGTGATTTCTGGCGTGTGATAGCAGCAGCTCAATCCACATTTAAGGTACTGGGACACGTTCAAGCATACGGTCAATGATCGCATCGGTCGTTACATCTTCAGCCTCGGCTTCATAACTAGGGATGATTCGATGACGTAGAACATCATGAGCAAGGTCTTTGATGTCCTGAGGTGTTACGAAGGACCTTCCTGCTGTGAAGGCTCTAGCTCTAGCTGATAATGCCAGATTGATAGTTGCACGAGGTGACGCACCAACACGAATGTAGTTCTTAAGTGAGTCATCAACTTTGGCTGGTTGGCGGCTTGCTTGGACAAGCTGGACGATATATTTGCGCACTTCAGGGTCAATGTAGATATTGTTTACCAGTTGCATGCTTTTAGTAATGGTCGGTATATCTACGACCGGTGAGGTCTCGTAGACAGGCTCAGATGTGGCCATTCGATCCAGAATGATAAGCTCTTCCTCCTGGCTGGGATAGGAGACAGTAACCTTGAGTAAAAAGCGATCGAGCTGAGCCTCGGGTAGTTGATAGGTGCCTTCTTGATCAATTGGGTTTTGAGTGGCTAGTACGAGAAACGGGTCGGGCAGGGGGTGTGTAGTGTCACCAATGGTGACCTGTCGCTCCTGCATTGCTTCGAGTAGCGCCGACTGGACCTTTGCGGGTGCCCGGTTGATCTCATCTGCGAGGATGATATTACTAAAAATGGGGCCCAGTTTTGCTGAAAAAGAGCCTTCTTGAGGGCTGTAAATCATGGTTCCAACCAGGTCAGCAGGAAGAAGGTCTGGGGTAAATTGGATACGTGCGAAGTTTGTATGCAAGCATCCCGAAAGTGCCTTGATCGCTAGAGTCTTAGCTAAGCCTGGAACACCCTCAAGCAAGATGTGGCCCTTACACAATAGCCCTACAATAAGGCGATCAATGAGTTCGGCTTGGCCAACGAGAACTTTTCCCATCTCTTCTTTGACGAGAGGGACCCATTGGCATGTTTGGTTAATTGTATCTGAAAGTTCCTGATTATTCATATGGAGCGATGTTTATTCTTCAGAGAATGAGTAGACGTGCAATGGTGAATAGCGATTAAAATTAGAGCTTATCCAAGCTCCTTCAGAGCTTTGATTCTTGTCAGTGTAGGGGGGTGGGAATAATCAAGGAATACAGGGAAGGGGTGAGGTGTCAAATTGGAGAGGTTGTCTGCAGAAAGCTTCTTGAGTCCAGTAATTAGATGCTCTGGGGTCTCTTGTATATCAGCGGCATAAGCATCAGCTTCAAACTCATGCTTTCGACTAATCGCATTGCCAATAATGGACAAAAGTTTGCTGACCGGCGAAAACAGCAACATGAAGAAAACAAGTCCCGCGTAAGTGGATATCTCGGCAACACCGAAAGCATCAAAGAGGCTGCGTGCGAAGTCACTTTCCTTATTGGTAACCATGCCGAGAAGAAAGAAGATAGCAGCAGTTTGTATGATCGAGAAGATCATGCGCTGAATGATATGCTTCTTCTTAAAGTGACCGACTTCGTGAGCAAGGACGGCTAAAAGCTCTTCGTTACTGTGATTTTCGATAAGTGTGTCGAATAGCGCTATTTTTTTGTGTTTGCCGAAGCCAGTAAAAAAGGCGTTGGATTTCGTGGATCTTTTTGAGCCATCCATCACGTAAATCTCAGTCAGCGGAAAATCACACTTTTTTGCCATCTCTTGAATGCTGGACTTAAGCTCCCCATCTTCCATGGGTTCAAACTTATTGAATAATGGAAGGATGAGAGATGGGGCAAGATAGGTCATGAGGAGCTGAAATCCTGTGAATGAAAGCCACGCCCACAGCCATGCATTCTCAATAGAAGCAAATATCCAGATAATCAAAGCGAGTAGTGGAACGCCCAAAATAACGGCAATCAGCAAGCCTTTGATTTGGTCGATGATGAATGTTTTCGGTGTTGTTTTGTTGAAGCCGAAACGCTCTTCAATAACGAAGGTGTCATAAATTTGGAAGGGTAATGATAACAGGCTGTTTCCGACCATAAGAGAGCCAATGAAAGCCACGCCAGTCAGCGTTTCACTCCAGCCAAAGGCTCTCAGCAATGAATCAAGCCAGCCAAATCCTCCGACAAACCAAAAGATAAGAAGGATGGTGAGGCTGAAAGTGGATGTAATAATACCGAAGCGTTCTGAAACTCGTGTATATTGCTGGGATTTTGCATATTTGTCCTCGTTATAAACGCCTTTGAACTCATCGGGCAGCTGTGGCTGCAAAGCTTTCAGGTTAAAAAGAGAAGAGATAAAATCCAGATTCCAAAGTGCGAATAATGCTAATAAGATGAAAAGGGCAATTGGGTTATCCATAGAAACCATGGTCATGATTTCGCCCTAATTAGTCAACAACTGACTGTGTCTAGTTGCATGGTTTCATCGAGGGTAAGTAGGAGATAAGATTGTTGCCTTGGTTGTCTGTGCGAGGCAAATTTACTAGATGCCAATTAAAGGTTTCATGAATTTTAAAAGCCTTTATGATCCGTCTTGATATGAAAAATCAGTCCCTTATCTTTTCAGGCTTTATCCT
Source organism: Akkermansiaceae bacterium (assembly GCA_049631945.1). GTDB lineage: Bacteria > Verrucomicrobiota > Verrucomicrobiia > Verrucomicrobiales > Akkermansiaceae > Oceaniferula. The sequence continues at coordinate 1,285 of JBNABE010000139.1, read as the reverse complement.
CAGCAGTATACTACTTTTGACATCATGTGGACACATCATGACGAAAAGCCACACGTATAAAAAGAGTGATGCAGTTGAGATTAATGGGGCCAAGGTCTCAGGTGCAGTAAGACCAGCAGGGGGTAAATCAGGATTTGGGTTTTCTGCGATGATTTACATGGCGGGCTCTGCCACTTTGGATGGGCCATTTATATGGCGCGTAGAGGCTGAGGGTAAAGAGGGGCTACACCTTCACATGATATTACACCGCGTTAAAGTGCTGACGAGTAAGACGAAACGAAGTGAATGGTATCCAGACAAGCATCTCAGCTACCAAACAAAGTTTGAACCCTCGAAAAAAGCTCAAGGCAAGGTTTTTGCTGTCTTTCAAATCCCAGGAAAGCTCAAGGTTTACCCAAGGGAAGATGGCGATATTACGATTCTTGCAGATGTGTCCGTTACTAGCACGGATGGGGTTAGTCGTAAGTTGGTTAAATTTAATCTCGTTGCTGAGACTACCAAGGATGTGGAATTTGTAAGTTTGCCTTCGGAGATTATTAAAGGGTCAAGTGAGGATCCCAGAGAGTGGGAATGGGGTAATGAATATTTAGATTATTAGATTTGTAGATCAATCATTGTTTGGCATCAGCTAATGCCAATTTATCTTTAAATTTTCGGGAATAAGTTGATATCCTTCATGCTCTAAGTTCTATAGAATGATGCTAATAATCCAAACGGTTAGCGGAGGGTCCTTAGTGGCACCGGTCATTCAATTAACCCATCAATGATTACAATGAAGCTAGTTCTTACAACATTTTTTCTAATCGCATCTATTGGATATGCGCCTTCGCTGTATGCTGAGACAGATTGCGAATCCCACGCTGATCATCCTACGCAGATTGTTTCTGAGGTTCCTACATGACCAATGTGACCAGGTGAAGGCGGCACCGTGCGTGGCGCAGCAGATAGCTATGGATTTGTGTTCAGTGGCAGGTGGATTCCTGAAAAGGGGGATTCAGGTCAGATTTTCTCCAGTTTTAAATACTGGCTCACTGATGACCTAGGTGTTGGCGTTGATTATCGGCCACTTGTGGATAGCGTGACTATGACGGCAACTTACCGCGCCATTTCTGAAGATCCCTCTGGTTGGCGCCCAGCCCTAATCGTTGGCACAGCTGAAGATGATTTTGATTATAAGGGCGAAGATATTGAGTCGCGGAGTTATTTTTTCACAATCAGCAAGGCTATGCCAGATGTCGATTTTTATGGAATCTCGCCAGCTCCTTATGTAGGTGCTGTGTGGATT
>JBNABE010000138.1:0-5079 GCA_049631945.1 Akkermansiaceae bacterium | reverse complement strand
ACCATCGAAGCAGATGCCGACATCGGCGCTGTGTTTTTTAACCATAGCGGCTGCTTTTTCAGGGTGCAAAGCACCAACGCCTTCGTTGATGTTACGGCCATCCGGATGAACAGACATTTTGATCACCTCGGCACCAAGCTCTTCAAAAATGAGGGGGCCTACATAGTAAGCCGCGCCGTGAGCACAATCGACGACAATTTTCAGCCCTTTCAGGGAGTTGGCCCCGACAGCATTTTTGGTAAACTCAATGTAGCGGCCCATGGCGTCATCGATGCGGATGGCTTTGCCTAGATCACCCTCTGGGTGGGGTAGGTCGTCAGCGAGTATCATTTTCTCGATTTCGTGCTCAAGCGCATCATTGAGCTTGAAGCCGTCGCTACCGAATATCTTGATACCATTATCTTGGTAAGGATTATGAGACGCGGTCAGCATGATGCCTGCATCACAGCCCATCGACCGAGTAAGGTGAGCAACCGCCGGTGTGGGGGCGGGACCGGTGAGTAGTACTCTTGAGCCTTCAGAGACAAGGCCACTCGTGAGGGCCGTCTCAAGCATGTATCCTGACAGGCGGGTATCTTTGCCGATGACGACCTTGTGCCGCCCTTGGCCATCAGATTGCAGTGTACGAGCAACGGCACGACCAATTCGCAGAGCGATTTCGGGCGTTATAGGATACTGGTTGGCGATGCCGCGTATGCCATCGGTGCCGAATAATTGTTTGCTCATCAGTGGGAATCGATTAGGGGATACTCTGCGGAATACTCTGCGTGGCGTTCTGTAACTACAATACCTGCAGCAGTTTGGGTTGAGACAGATTGACCATTTACTTCAGGGAAGTAAAGTAAAAGTGCCTTTTGTTCCGTAAGACTTAACTCTGCCACTCGCCATATTTTGGCTTGAACAATTTCACAGAGGTGAAATATTATCTAGGACAGCGTTTCACCCTACAGCACTGTTAGTTACTACACTTACCCGATTATCTGATAGTGCCGCGAGAGCAGTACGGTGTCGGTTCATCCAATTTCAGGTAAGCTGTATCTCATAACTTACCGCCAATGACGATATCTACATTAGGTTAGCCTAAGCAATGTTGGGGTGATGGTCTGCTCAAGATTACTTATTACTCTATGAATTATCTCACTCATTTAATCCTTCCATGTTGTTTGCTCGGTTTTTTCGCAGCTACTCCTGCTACACATGCTGCAGCAACAGATAAGTCTCAATGGGCTAAGCCGTTGCCCGAGCAGGAGCTACTTGCTGCTGCCAGACAAATCGACATTCAAGTCGCTAAGATTTATAAGAAAAAGAATGCAACGCAACCAGCTGATGCCAGTGATTCGGTATTTTTAAGGCGTAGTTTTTTATTAGCGGTTGGCCGAATACCAACGGTGGAGGAGGCTCGGGTCTATCTCGAATCAGATGACCCCAATAAGCGAGTGCTCCTAGTTCGCTATTTGATGAATTCGAAGGGTTATCAAAGTCATATGAGTAACTGGCTGCTAGACATGCTGCGTGTTCAAGAAAAATTCCAGCGTCGCTACTCTGCCGCGCCTTACATGGATTGGGTGCGTCAGGCTGTAGCAGATAATATGCCTTTTGATGTTTTGACCCGCGAGTTGCTCTCTGCCGAAGGCATGCTGTGGGAGAACGGGGCCGTTGGTTATTACATTCGAGACAAGGGCATGCCGCTGGATAATTTGTCCAATACGATGCGTCTCTTCCTAGGTACTCGCATGGAATGTGCGCAGTGTCATGATGACCCATTCAATGATTGGGAACGAATGGACTTTTTCCGCCTTGCCGCATTCACCAACGGGCAGGGTGAGATGAATCGCCATGTTTTCAACCCAATATGGAATAAAATAAGACAAGAGAATGAGCGTGGGACACCGACATACAATTTATACGATTTTATCGGCAACAACATTTACTATGCTACTTTGGCCGGTCCAGGTAAGGGCCGCATCAAGCTGCCTAATGATTACCAATACAATGATGGTGATCCGGGAGAGATGATCGCGGCTAAAACACCAAAAGATCATTCCTTTGCGAAGAGTTTAAAAATGTCTGACAGGAAGGATGCTGCAGATGGTAGGCAGAATTTTGCAGAGTGGGTCACTGACCCTCAAAATGATCGTTATGTGACGACCATTACCAACCGCATGTGGAAACGCATCGTTGGCACTGGCTTATACGAGCCTGTCGATGAATACATCGAGCCACGCGAGCACACATCGCCCGAGCTGACCCGCTATCTGAATAAACTGATGCAGGAATTAAATTATGATTTGCGAGCTTTTCAGCAAATTCTCATGCTTACACGGGTTTATGCATTTGCTTCATCTGAGCACGAGCTAATGCCGGGAGAAAAACCTATCTTCGACGGCCGTAAAATTGATCGAATGAGTGCCGAGCAATACTGGGACTCTCTGGTTACTCTAGTGGCAGGCAACCCAGATAAACTGCCCACTCGTGGGAAGTCTAAGTATGTCAAGTATGGCAAGGCCAAGCTTGATATGAAGGCACTTCAAAGTGAAATTATAGCCATTAAGGATCCCCAAGAGTTTAAGAAGTACGCCGATAAATTATTCGAACGTGTGCAGAGTGGGGAGACGATTGGAGCGAAGCCCAAGTCAATGGAGAAGATGGAGAAGATGGAGGAGGACATGAGTATGGAGATGATGTCTAAAACCAACAGTGGCGGTGCCTTGAAAGGCATTGCCCGAGCCTCAGAATTACGCTCTCCTGCACCTAATGGTCACGTATTGCAGATGTTTGGTCAGTCCGACCGCCTGCTACTGGACGCGGCAATCAAAGAAGCTAATACCACTCAAGTTCTCTCTATGATGAATGGTGCGGTGGAGAGGCTTGTGGTGGCTAATCGCGATGCCCATATTTATGCGCTTTCCGAGGGTAGCGTGCAGGATCGCATACGAGCGCTATTCTACGGAATTTTATCTCGTGCACCGAGTGAGAGCGAAATGGAGCTCATGGCAACGGAGGTTGAGGAGCGGGAAAGAAAAGGCTATCGTAACATTGTCTCAGCCTTGGTTAATTCTCGTGAATTCATTTTTGTCCCTTAATACACATTTTTTTCTAACCTATAACGCAACTTACAACTTATGAAATCTGATCTTAATAAAGCTGATGAGCTTACGCGTCGCCAGTTCATGGCAAATGCAGCTAAAACATATCTTGGTGTTGGGCTTACACCCATGTTGGGAGCCAGTTTGGCAAGCAAGGCACTCGCGCAGAATGGTGGTAAAAGCCAAGCTGCTGAGGCAGTCATTTTCCTCAATATGCATGGGGGAATGAGCCACATTGACACATTTGATGTGAAGCCTCAAAATAAGGAGGTTCAGGGACCAGTCGACGCAATTGCCACCAACGCGGATGGCATTCAAATCAGCCAGTATCTGCCAAAGACAGCTGCGGTGATGGATAAGATTTGTCTGATTCGTTCGATGAGCAATCAGAATGGTGATCATTTCCGCGGGCAATACATGTTGCACCGTAATTATGCGCCACGGGCAACGATTACACACCCGACAGTAGGTTCTTGGGTGATGAAGGTCAAAGGTCGCAAAAACAAAGAGATTCCTGGTTTTGTGACGATTGGTTCAGGAGCGTCTGCTGCTTCGCCTGGATTCTTTGGCGTTAAGTATGGAGGCGTGCCATTGGGCAGGCCTGACGAGGGCTTGAAAGATAGCACGATCCCATTTTCAGTCAGTGCTGAGGACTTTGATCGTCGCCTCAAGTTAGCCGATGCCTTAAACAAAGATTTCCACAGTAAGCACAACAATACAGAAGCTCGTGCTTATGATGAGCTATACGATGAAGCAGTGCGTCTCATGAAAAGTGAAGACCTGAAGGCCTTTGATATAAGAGATGAGCCCAAGGCTGAGCGGGATGCATATGGTAATGATGCCTTTGGGCAGGGATGTATGCTGGCAAGGCGTCTCGTGGAACATGGTGTGAGATATGTCGAAGTTGGCCTAGGTGGTTGGGATACTCACTATGGTAATTTCACGGCGGTTGAAGCACGTTGTAACGTTCTCGACCAAGCGTATGCGAACTTACTAATCGATCTTGAGGCAAAAGGCCTTCTTGATACGACGATCGTGGCTCTCAGTACTGAGTTTGGCCGCACTCCGACCATCAAGGCTAATCACAACAACGGCAGGGATCACCATCCGGGAGCATACAGTTCACTGCTTGCTGGTGGTGGTATCAAGGGGGGCATGGTCTATGGTAGCACCGACTCTAATGGTGCCCGCGTCAAAAAAGACAGGGTATCAACTGAAGATTTCAATGCGACAATTGCGCATGGTTTAGGTATTGATACCACCAGTGTCTTACTCTCCCCATCAGGTCGCCCCTTCAAAATAGGTGGTAAAGATGGAAAGCCGGTCAAGAGTTTGTATAGCTAGACTACAAAATTCCCTATTTTTCCCTTGTCAGTGTAGTCGGGGAGACGTAAGAACTCCCCGCCTCGCAAGAGATGCTGGCCGATTAACCTCCGGTCAGGATAAAAACCCAGATGGGTAGGTGGCCGAGTGGTTAAAGGCGGCAGACTGTAAATCTGCTCTCGTATGAGTACGCTGGTTCGAATCCAGCTCTGCCCACCACTACTCCCCAGCCCTCCTCGTGAGAGCTGGGGAGTAGTGGTTTCAGGGGCTGGCTGGATGAGAACTTTAGTTCGAGCGCACAACGAAGTGCCGTGCATCACGGCAAACTATAAACCCAAGTTTCCGGAGGAGGAAACTTGCACTCTGGCACAGATTGAGTAGCACGAGATCAATCCAGCCCTGCTCACAGTCGAGACGCTGGCTCGAATTACCTCGCACTATCCGGTGCGGCCTTTAGGACATCGCCCGCAGGAGATGGTTCGGTTCGTCCTCTATAGGTCGTGTTTGCACCGGTGGACCTCTGCATGCCTCCTGAAGCGAACGCTTTCTTCCGCTTCGCAGCGATCTGCGTTTTGCTCTCGCCTGGGTTCACATACCATTCGCTGTCCGTGTGGGCCTCGGTAAAGATCTGTGAGATTCTGTTGATTAGGTCTGGATGGTCTTTTGCCAC